>NZ_JADEVX010000138.1:0-11462 GCF_015207925.1 Microcystis sp. LEGE 00066
CTACTGTACTTTTAGCTTGGGCGGCAATTATATCTGATGGGTGAAAATAGGGGGAATTCCAAAAGTCGTAGGTGGCACTCGCTGCGGCTAGATTTCCCGAAGCTTGTGGCACACTTGTACTAGGTTGGCTGGCCAAGTTTTCTACGATACTGATTAACCTTTTCTTTCTTCTGGTGTCCCCTAGGTCTGCATATTGTAATTCTTGGGCTGCCCATTTCTCCATTTTTTTGCTTACCTCCACCTTAATTCCTTCTTTCAAAACTATACCTATCAATCGTTTCCCCTTTTTTTAAGTTTCTTCTCTTTTTGTTAAGAAAGATCTGACTAATGGATAGCTTAATAAGGGGGGGCATCTGACAACTTTTAACGCCTACCTACTTAGATAGTCAAGAGCTTGGCCGGTCGTCAAGACCAAATTAGGTTATAAGCTCAGACGCATCTTAACCGCCTATCCTTAGATTAGCTGAATCTCCCCCAATCCTTTTACTAAGTACCTAAGCAAAATTAATTACACATATCTAACCCCCCCTTTGCCTATTGCCTATTGCCTCTCCTAACCAAGAAGTTAATTTTTTTCTAGTGCTTAATCATATTCTTTTGCCGCTTGTACTAAGGATAAAAGTTGTCCAGTTTGATCAGTTCCCGATACTCCTAAATCACTGTGACAGAGGATAACTTTTTCGCTTACCCTTGCTAATAAATCCCTTAAAACTCTCTGTAAACGGTCCTGATTTTCCTCTAATTCTGCTTCCGTTGTCCAGCGTTGATAGGGACTTTTTCGCCAAAAAATTGGCGCAGCAAAAAGAGTAGCAGCACCTCCTTGTTCCCAGAGTGGGGAGGAACAATCTAGCCAAAAATGCCAACGATGACTAGAACGAAAAGAACGATATTGAAAGATATTGCCTAGGGTAACTGCTGAGGAAGATTTAATAAATTGTCGCACAGGATAGGGATTAGCAGTAATTGTACCACGGCGCAAAAGTTGGATAAACTGACTAATAGTTTCGCTGGGACTTTGGAAAGAGGGTTCACTCTCACGCAAACGGCGATCAATCTCCCAAAAATGTTGGGCAGTTTCCATTAATTCTCGCAAAGCTGCCAAGTGATCAAAGGGCAAATTTTCCCCATCGTTTAATAATTGTTCGATCGCTTGATTTAAGACAAAAATCGGGAAAAGTTTGGCTTCCTGCTGCAGTTTTTTCATCCCTTCGATCCAGTGACAAATTCTTTCGTAGGCAGTACAAGCTTTTTGTCCTAAGCGATCCCAACGGGGAAAAGTTTCGATCGCTAATAAACGAGGATTTTCCAGATCCACTTGATAACAATAATCGGCAATTAATCCAGCGCGAACCGGATCGATATCGGGAATTAAATTTTGTTCTTCATCCCAGCGATAACGGCTAAAAATCACCAGCATTTCCGCTATAGCCTCTTGGGGGGCTAAACGCCCCAAATTTTCATAAACAAGGGCGAGAAGGGTCAATAATGCCCGAATCAGAGGACAACTGATCAGGGGTCGTTGTTCGTTCAGGGGTTGAACGGCTATCCCGGCACCGGTTAAAATTTCCATCAGGCTATAACGGGCGATTTCGTCTAAACCGGGAGCAATAACGGCGATTTCTTCGGGTTTTACTGATCCTTGCTTGACTGCTTGAATAATAGCTGTGGCTGTCTTCCGTAACAATTCAGCGCGAGAGGTGGTTTGCAGGGAGATGAATTGATCGGGAAGATTGCCACGATAGTCACCGTCGCTGATTAAGGAGAGAATCGTCTCGCTAAACTGAGCAGCTAACCCGTTAGTGGTAGATAATGGCATAGTTTGACAGCGTGCCGCTAATTTTTGTAGATAATCGGGATCGGCAGTTAATCCTAAGCGAATTTTTCCCTGGGGATTGTAGGTAAAAACGCTAAAACAGTCATGATCGAGGAAAAAACTGAGTAAATCCTTGGCAATAGCCGGATAATCGTCCACATCGTCCGCAAAAACCCCCCGGAAGCGTTTTAATAGTTGCTGTTGATAGCGACTATCAGGAAATAAATAGCGCCAATAGAGTTCGTAGATGATACCATAACTTAATAAACCACGTTCTAGAGACCAATCACGCCATTGAATGATTAATTCTCCCACTTTTTCTGGTATTTCCTGCTCATTAATCGCTAAAACTCGTTTTAAATCTGTTTCTGATAATCCTTCGGCTAATCTTTCGGGTATCTTTTCTGCGGGAACACCACTAGCACCGGCTAATTGTAACAGATCGAGAACTTGACGCACGAAACGATATTCATTTATGCTAGTAAGCTGGAAGAATTCGGCGATTGCTGGTTGCCAGAGACGGTTGGCGAGTTCCTGCTCCGTTTCTGGGCGTAATCGGCGGGGAAATTGCGCTTTTAGCCCCAAAAACTCGAAAATTAACGGCCAAAACAGGATGACTTCATCGGTGAGAAAACCTAAAGGGGTTTTACAGAGAATCGGATAGCTACCCCTAACAGCAATGGCTAATCGATCAGCTAATTCCCGTTTATTATCATCGTTGGCAGCGAAAACTAAGATCGATCGAGGAAGGGGGGATGATTTTGAGCGATCGCGAGACACCCAGCGCCGAAATTCCCCGACTAAAGTGGTGGTTTTTCCTGATCGCGTGCCACCTTCGATCCAAATTGGTATGATTGACATCGTTTTTTCTCGATTGTATTTGTTAAGATAACTGATCGGTACTCTAGCTTTTCTCCCTTGTGGAAGTAATTGTTTCCTATGAATCTTAATCGGATTTTGCAAGGTGTTAATCAATGGTTATTACAAACTCCTGAACGTTCTTTAGATGAGGCTTATCATGCAGCTTTGAAGATTAAGGAGATAGAAGACAAGCATTTTCAAGGGCGAAAAGTGGCGAATGAATTCTCGAATTATGGCCGCAGCACTAATTCCTATTTTATCGCAGAAGTTAAAGGTTATCTGCAAAAAATTAAAGTCAGATTGACGGAGTTTAAAGCTAGTCGCTCGATCGTTAATACCTTCGGACCCAATCAACCGACAATTAGTAATGGGGTGATTACTGTCACCACAGATGTTTGTCTGAAAAAACTTCAGTTTATCGATAGTGTTATCGGAAAATATCAAGATAATTATTGGCAAGAAGATATTGAAGATGTCCCCAAAAGTCTCCAGAACCGAAATTTTGAGCAGGAAACAGCCAAAAATAAGACTCCCAGAAATCGCTCTTTTTTAGCAGCGGGTAGTATTGAAGATGAGGAAATAATCAAAAGCAATAAATCCCAAAAAGCTACGGAAAAACCGGGGGTTTTGCCCCGTTCTTTTGTCAACACTTTTAATCGCATTAAACAGGAAATTGATCCCCAAGCGGAGGAATCGGAGGAGGCAGTTTTAAAGAAATTTCGCAATTCTCGTTATAAAACAGCCATTTCCCTCAAGTTTATTTTACTGTTAATTATTGTTCCTTTATTGACCCAGCAATTAACTAAAACTTTCCTGATTACCCCCTTGGTTAATAAATATTTCCAACAACAGGAACAGTTTATTTTTATCAATCAGGATTTAGAAGAAGAAGCTTTTTCGGAATTGAGAAGATTTGAGGAAGCTTTACATTTTCGAGGTATGATTGGTTTAGCACCCAAATTATCTAACGAAGAAATCGAGGGAGAAATTACCAAAAAAGCAGCGGTACTAAGTGAAGAATTTCGCCAACGAGGTTTAAATGCGATCGCTAACATTTTCGCCGATATTTGTTCCCTGATTGCCTTTGGTTGTGTTGTCGCTTTTAGTCGTCGAGAAATTGAGATTGTCAAGTCTTTTCTGGATGGCATTCTCTATAATCTTAGCGATTCAGCTAAAGCTTTTTTAATTATTCTTTTTACCGATATATTTGTCGGTTTCCACTCTCCCCACGGTTGGGAAGTGATCCTAGAAGGGTTAAGTCGTCATTTCGGTTTACCAGAAAATCGCCAGTTTAATTTTCTCTTTATCGCCACTTTTCCCGTTATCTTGGATACAGTCTTAAAATATTGGATTTTCCGTTATCTCAATCGTATTTCTCCCTCGGCAGTGGCTACCTATCGTAATATGAATGAATAGGGTAAAATCCGGGAGAAACTTGATAATTTACCCTTCTAATTTGGGGGGATAATTTGGCTGCATCTCACATTTGCAGAAATACCGACAATCAGCAATTATCAGTGACTCTTAAATTATTACAGATATATCAGCAGCTGTTTGTAAGCATCCCACCGAAAAACTAATGCGCGGGGTGTTTTTCAGCTATTTATTCCGAGAAATCGACTAAAAACGTTGCCAGATAAGGATTGGAGAGAATGACATTGGAGAGAGTGAAAGAACCCTAGGGAGCGTTGATTCATGAATCAACCTACAAACCACGACGTTTTGAAAAATGCAATATCTCTCTTCAATTTAATCATAACTACTTACTTATGATAAAATGCTATCAAGGTCAGGGAGGGAAAACTTGCAATTATTCACCCGATAAAATAACTGATAGCCGAGATGAAACCCTGTTACTGCATTAATCCCGATTGTTCTCAACCGGAGCATCCGAGTAATAATAACTCGAATACTCGTTACTGTCAAAGTTGCGGCTCTGAGTTGTTGTTAAATGGTAAATATAGAGTGAGTCGGTTATTGAGTGATACGACTGGTTTTGGGGTTGTTTATGAGGCTTTTGAAGGTTTTACAGCCAAAATCCTCAAGGTATTACAAGAAAAATGGAATAATGAACCGAAAGCAGTGGAATTATTTAAACGGGAATATGACGTTTTATTAGAGTTAAGTCGTCAAAATGTCACCGGTGTTCCTCAAGCAGATGCCTATTTTCAATATTCCACAAGGGAGGGGAAAATATTACACTGTTTAGTCATGGAAAAAGTGGAGGGTATTGATTTAGAACAGTGGCTAAAGCAGTATGATAATTTAAGTCAAAAACGGGCTTTAAAATGGCTGAGAGAAATTACTTTAATTCTCGATAAAATTCATCAACAGAATTGGCTGCATCGAGATATTAAACCCCCTAATATCATGCTGCGGAATAGTGGCGAGTTGGTGTTAATTGATTTTGGGACAGCAAGGGAAGAAACCCAAACCTATCATCAAAAGGTAAAAGGTCAACAAGTAACAGGTATTACCTCAGCCGGATATACACCCAATGAACAACAACATGGCCAAGCAGTGATTCAATCAGATTTTCATGCTTTAGGACGAACTTTTGTGCATTTATTAACGGGAAAACATCCTTTAGAAATTTATGATCCGATTAATGATGTTTTACCTTGGCGAGAAGAAACGGAAAATATTCACCCGTTATTGTTGGATTTTATTGACGAGTTAATGGGAAGATTACCCAGAAATAGACCAGCTAATACTAGGGTTATTTTACAGCGTTTGGATGAGATTGAACGGCAGTTAAAGTTACCTCCTATAACTCCTAATAGGCCATCTCCTCCACCAGCACCAAATCCGCAGCCTGTTGTAACGCAAAAACAATCGCCAGTTATTCCTAAGATTAATCCTTCTCCGCCGGTTTCACCTGTAGCTGTACAAAAAAAATCACCAGTAAAACCAGTTAAAAATAATAAGCTGAGAAATCGAATGATAGCTATTGGTGGAGTTTTGTTATTAGGGATAGGAATAACGCAAGCTTACGGTTATTTTAAATATAACCAGTTTCCTGCAAATGATCCTCTATTTTTTATCTCTTATTTATCTAGTGGTAGTTTTCTCTATCTCGATAAAACCCTTACTGGTCATTCTGGCAAGGTTGAGTCAGTGGTATATAGTCCCGATGGCCGCTATTTAGCTAGTGGGAGTAGTGACAATACTATCAAAATTTGGGAGGTAGCAACGGGTAGAGAATTACGTACCCTTACTGGTCATTATAGCTTTGTGCGCTCAGTGGTATATAGTCCCGATGGTCGCTATTTAGCTAGTGGGAGTAGTGACAATACTATCAAAATTTGGGAGGTAGCAACGGAAAAAGAATTTCGTAAACTTACTGGTCATTCTAACATAGTTTGGTCAGTGGTATATAGTCCCGATGGTCGCTATTTAGCTAGTGGGAGTTCGGACAATACTATCAAAATTTGGGAGGTGGCAACTGAAAGAGAATTGCGGCTCTTCGTTACTTGGTATGGTTCGATAGGGGGGCATAAATTGACTAAATCCTTACCTGGCAAGAGACTTAATTGATGAGTTCGCTTTAGATGAAAAACAATTGACAAAAATCGCCAAATGCCTTTCTACATAAGGGTTCCATCCCCTATAACCCCAGTCCATTGCATAACACAAACCGAAGAGCCAGAATTGCGTACTCTTACCGGTCATTCTAGCGGGGTTTGGTCAGTAGTATATAGTCCCGATGGCCGCTATTTAGCTAGTGGTAGTGATGACAAAACTATCAGAATTTGGGAGGTAGCGACAGGAAAAGAATTGCGTACCCTTACTGGTCATTCTGATGTGGTTTGGTCAGTAGTATATAGTCCCGATGGCCGCTATTTAGCTAGTGGTAGTGATGACAAAACTATCAAAATTTGGCGGGTGGGACAGTAAAGTTGTGTTTGGGGTGACAGCAATAACTTTTGTCTATCAAAAATGAGCGATACTTGCGGGAAACTGCACCGATGTCTTTAAAAATATTGGGTTTTGGCTCAAATTCTTGAATCGAGCAGTTTTCTACTAAATATTAAAGCGCTCAACCCAACCGACAAGCTAGAGGGTATCGTATCTACATCAACAAACTATAATCTACATTAAAGAAATGTCCTAATAATTTCGCCTGTTCTTGGGTAATTGACCCTTTTCCTTCAATTAAACTAGAGGCAATTTTGTCAGAGCCAAGG
This sequence comes from Microcystis sp. LEGE 00066, assembly GCF_015207925.1. Lineage (NCBI taxonomy): Bacteria > Bacillati > Cyanobacteriota > Cyanophyceae > Chroococcales > Microcystaceae > Microcystis > Microcystis sp. LEGE 00066. The sequence goes on from NZ_JADEVX010000138.1 coordinate 6,862, forward strand.
ATTCTGGCTATGTCTTTCTTATTAACGCTTTGCTGTTCCATCAAAAACAATAACATAGAATGAGGTGTGGTTGATTCCTGTAGATAAAAGCTTTTTTCAAAATTCCCAATTAAAAAAATTAGAAGCTCATAAAGTTCATCTTCTTCGGGAGTTCGCTGCTGACGGTGCATTAATTCTTCCACAATAGCCAAAGCTTTTTCATTTTCTGACTCTGTTTTAATAACTTTAGGTAAATGGCGAGCTAGTAATTCTTTGTATTTTTCTGGATTAAAAGTAAGGGTCATTTTTCCATTGCTCCTTATCGTATTCAGCGTGAGTTAAAACATACTTGATATAAATTAGCCGCTTCTGATAATCGATACTGGTTATGAGACGATAACTATTCCCTTTAATGTTAAAAACAGTAAAGTTACCAACTGCTTCTGCTTTAGGAAATACTGTTTGAACCTCAACTAAATTATACCAAATCGCTTTACTGGCAATTTTATACCAATTCTCTAAAGCTATTCGGGAATCAGCGTGTTTATTCGTAAATTCTCGTAGTCTTCGATAGCTGATGATGTGCATTTATAAAAACAAACATAAATTATCTCTGGGGGTGATTCGCTGCCAAAGTTGGTTTTCCATAGGTAATTCAGTTGCTTGTAATCGTCCAGTCTTCTGCTCTTAAACCGGCAATTTGCCCAAAATCTGAGAGATTTCTCGTCAGCAGGATAGCCTGATTAACCATTGAGATAGCAGCAATCTTCAAATCCATCGAACCCAAACGAGGGTAAGTTACCCGAAGTTCTTGAAAAACTTGACCTGCCTTTTCATCAAAGCCGACAATGGGAATCGTGCGATAATTAGCGAGGTGCTTTTCTAGCCTTCGATAGGCAACAACTTGGGTTTCAATCGAACTGGTCTTGGCTATGTAACTGAGCCATCCCCGCATTTGTTCTTCGTAGGTGATAATTGTGGTGGCAACTTCGCTGCTCGTAATAGCAGCCAGTTTTTTCAGCAATTGTGGTGCCGGTTGACCCCCGCGATCGAGAATAGTAATATGATCGGTATCAAAGAGATACATTTGAGGATTCGGATGCTTCCTCAGCTAATGGTTTTAGGGACTGACGGTACTCTTGACCAAACTGCATTGCCTCTTCGTAAGCTGGATCATCAGCAAAAGTACCGATAATTTTTTTCCACCAGGGAGTTTCGCTGACAGTGGGTAGCAAACGCTTGAGCAGTGCTACTTCAGCTTCTAAAGCTGCTAGTCTTATCTCTAGATCAGTGCTTAACATGGTTGATATATCCTCCCATTCTGCTCTTGCTCGAAGGTTAGCTTTAAAACAAAAACTGCTAAATCCCAGCCAGAAGCCATAAGATGAACTGATGAAACCATACACAGCACTCCGGGTAAAATTACCGATGAACGATTGTACACAATTCTGTCTTTAAGTCAAGTGGCTTTACAAAACTTTAAGCAATTTCTTGACAAAATTTAACTTTTTTTCTCATTTTTGAACCCTCACAAATTAATTATGCAAGAGGTTTAATCTACTATACACAACTAGGGATACTATGAGAACTATCACTGTCATTGATGACCAACTCATGGCTGATGCTCTTAAAGCTACTGGACTCTCCTATTCTTTGTGTGATAAATTTAACTTATATAGTAGTGATCGATCTTTGTGTCCTTTGTGTCTCTGTGGTTCGTTCCCCTCACTATTTATTGCCGGCAGTCTTCATTAACTATCTAGACCAAAAAAACCAGTCTTCCCTAATTTTTCGGGAAAACTGGCCAAGCTAATCTTGAGATTTTAACCGACGTTAGCGGTTTGTTTTTGGCTAAAAAATGCCGCTAAAACCTGTTGGGCAATCTGGGGACTGGTTAAACCCAAATCAGCGAAGGATTGCTCTGGTGTTGCGTGGTCCACTAATTTATCGGGAACCCCGAAACGCTTGACCGGAACTAGAATATTAGCATCCTGTAAAGCTTCCAAAACCGCAGAACCAAAACCACCCATCAAACAACCTTCTTCCAAAGTCACCACTTTGCCAAGACGTTGGGCAAGGGGAAAGATAAGTTCTGTATCAAGGGGCTTGACAAAACGAGCATTAACCACTGTGGCTTCGATGCCGTGTTCGCTGAGGATTTCGGCCACCTGTAGGGAAGTATTGACCATAGTGCCGTATCCTAACAGGAGAACATCATCGCCACTGCGGAGAATTTCGCCCTTACCGATGGGTAAAGCTTCCCAACCCTCTTCCATCAGGGGAACCCCTAAACCGTTGCCCCGGGGGTAACGCATGGCAATGGGGCCGCTGGTATGATTAATCCCCGTCACCACCATTCTTTGCAGTTCCGCCTCATCTTTCGGGGCCATAATGGTCATATTGGGGATACAACGCAGGTAGGCGATATCGTACATCCCTTGGTGGGTCGGTCCATCAGCCCCGACAATACCGGCCCGGTCCATGCAGAAGAAAACCGGTAGATTTTGAATGCAGATATCGTGAATAATCTGATCAAAAGCCCGCTGCAGGAAAGTAGAGTAAATAGTGACAACCGGGCGCATTCCTTCGCAAGCAAGACCACCAGCGAGAGTAACGGCGTGTTGTTCCGCAATTCCCACATCGATGTACTGTTTCGGTAGTTTTGCCTGAAATTTATCTAATCCCGTCCCGGTGGCCATGGCGGCGGTGATACCGATAATGCGCGGGTCATTTTCCGCCAATTTAGTGAGAGTATGCCCGAAAACTTTAGAATAAGCGGGAGGTTTCGGTTTACTGGAGGGAATCGGTTTACCCGTGGCTAAATTAAAGGGATTTTGGGCATGATAACCCACTTGATCTTTTTCGGCCCATTCGTAGCCTTTGCCTTTCACGGTGGCAACGTGGACGAAAACCGGTCCGTGGACCTTATGGGCCTGTTTAAAAGTGGCGATTAATTCGGGAATATTATGACCATCAATCGGGCCAAAATATTTAAAGCCCAATTCTTCAATGACAGCGCCGACTTTGGGAACTGCTAACCGTTTCATCCCTTCTTTGACTCGTTCCATTTCGGGGGTGAGGGAGTCACCGAAGAAGGGTAGATGTTTCAATTGCTCTTCGAGATTATCGGCGATAAACTGGACGGGTTCGCTCAGACGCACTTTATTGAGATAGCGGGAAATTGCCCCGACGTTGGGGGAAATGGACATCTCGTTATCGTTGAGGATAACCATGATGTTGGTGTTCGGTAAATGTCCAGCATGGTTAATCGCTTCTAGGGCCATACCCCCGGTTAAAGCGCCATCCCCGATGATCGATACTACCTTGAAATCTTCCCCCTTGGCATCCCGGGCTAAAGCCATTCCTAACCCCGCAGAAATGCTCGTGGAGGCGTGTCCAGCACCAAAATGGTCAAATTTGCTCTCGCAACGTTTTAGATAGCCCGCAACGCCATTTTTTTGGCGCAGGGTGTGGAAATCGTTATAGCGACCGGTGAGGAGTTTGTGCGGATAAGCTTGGTGTCCCACGTCCCAAAGGACTTTATCGCGATCGAGATCGAGGGTTTGGTAAAGGGCGATCGTTAGTTCTACGACTCCTAACCCCGGTCCCAAATGTCCACCGGTAGCGGCGATCGTCTGGAGGTGTTTTTCGCGAATCTGACGGGCAATATCTTCTAATTGACGGAGTGATAAACCATGTAACTGGTTGGGATGAGTAATTTCACTTAGGTGCATATCGGCTTCTTTTTCAAAGTAGTTTATCCCTATACCAACTGTATAGGATTTCCAGTCTGAGATGAGTAAAAATCTAAGCTAATCTGGCCGCCGTGCGTAAAATTTGGCCGGCTAACATGGCAGCCCCAAAACCATTATCTATATTAACCACACCGATGCCGACCGCGCAGGAATTGAGCATAGTTAACAAAGGAGCAATACCGCCGAAACTGGTTCCGTAACCGATGCTGGTGGGAACGGCGATCACTGGGCGATCGACTAATCCCGCTACCACACTTGGTAAGGCTCCTTCCATTCCCGCAACAACAATTAACACATCAGCAGCATCCAGTAGATGGCGATGATTCAAGAGGCGATGAATTCCCGCTACTCCCACATCCCAGAGACGCTGCACGGAAAAACCGCATAATTGAGCAGTAACCGCCGCCTCCTCCGCTACGGGAATATCGGCAGTTCCCGCCGTTAGGATGGAAATTATCCCTTTTGGGGGATTTTCTGGAGCAGCTGCGGCAATGGCACAGATGCGGGCTAAGGGATAATAAACTAAGTCTGTTACCTGTTCCTGTAGCTGGACTGCTATCTCTGCTTCAATGCGGGTGGCCATAACCACGGGACTATTTTGACGCAATACACCGATAATTTGGGCAATTTGAGCGGTGGTTTTACCCGGTCCCCAGATAACCTCCGGAAATCCCGTTCTTAATTGACGATGATGGTCAATTTTAGCAAAGTCTTCCACCGGTTCAAAGGCCAGATGTTTAAGTTTATCTAAGGCTGTCTCCGGGTTAATTTCTCCCCTGGCAACGGCGGTCAGCAGCGATCGCAAATCGGCAGCATGGAACATGGTCAGTTATCAATGGGAAGTGGGGTGTGGGGTGTGGGGTGTGG
>NZ_JADEVX010000329.1:0-1941 GCF_015207925.1 Microcystis sp. LEGE 00066
AGGAATTTAGAGAAGTATTTGAGAAAAATACGGAGGGGAATGAGGGATTATTTGCCTTGAGTGATTGGCTCAAAAAGGCGATGGCTTACTTTCCTAAAAGCTGCCAGACAATGAGGCGGTGGATTGACGAAATAACTGCCTATTTTGATAACCGAACAACCCAGGGAACAGTGGAAGGAATTAACAATAAACTGAAGGTGATTAAAAGGAGAGGCTATGGATTTAGAAACTTTAAAAACTTTAGTCTTAGATGTTTATTAAATTGGCATTTTGCTAGTTGATTTTACATGGTAAGTTCGGAAAAACCATAATACCTTTCGACAAAGGATTTCTCGGTTGGTGAGAGAGAGTCTATCTTTCTCTAAAAAAATGGAGAATCAGGTTGGGGGACCCTTTGGTATTTTATCCATGACTACAATGCACACCTGGCAAAGGATTAAGCCGCCATCACTACTACCGAATCACAACGCAAGAGCGATACGTCAGAGCTTGGCGAAAAACTCAATGACCGGTTCGAGAGAGCGGGACTCGGCTAATGTAGGGAGGAGGTGCTGAATCGTTTGTATTCTTTCAGGTTCCCCCCCCTCCTTTTCTGATACCGAACTGAGGTTAATTATCATCGGTCAAGCGTCAAAACATCTAAGCTTTTCCTTAATCCTAGTAATGTAAAGTTTAATTAAGAGAAAGACTTCTAGCTCCGATCCGATGTTATATTAATAATTGAAGCTAAAGAAAAAAGCTTCCCTGACAGATCAACTGGCAAGGTTATAAGGTCAAGTTCACAAAGGAGTAAACCCTGTTAAAGTTCCATTCTGTCTCGATAACGGCGATAACAGCGATCGACCTGAACGCTCATATTTCCTAGAGTAGAGAACAAGGGAGTTAGGCAATTGCAACTGAGGTTCAATGCTTCTCCAACCAGTCTCAAGTTATGAGGGGAAATACCTGAGAATCGGTAAACTGATCGCTGTTATTGTTTGTCAACACAAGTAATTGATAATTGCAGTCGCTCTCCTTTGATGAGATAATAGAAAGTCTTCTGTTCAAAAGGATATCGATAGGATGCGACTCTCTCAACAGCTTTTTGTCACCCTCCGGGAAGATCCAGTCGAGGCGAAAATCCCTAGTCATAAATGCTTAGTCCGTGCCAGTTACATTCGTCGTATCGGCAGCGGTATACTTTAGACGTTCATAATCTGAGATTTATTAAACTTCTGAAATCGTAGAGTCAGCAAAGAATCCAGTTCTTTTTTATGTTTCAGATGGGCATCATTCAGACATTCATAAATAGCTGAAGAAAAGTCAGAAAAGTTTTCATAATATTTACCATGTAAACATTTCTGGCTCTTCGGGAATTGTTATGCAAATAATTAACTTAAAATAAAATTCGATGAGAGTACCTACGCCTAAAAGTAGCTGAAATCTATACAGGGAGACACTTACGGCACAAACAAGTTAATATCAAAAGATAGACAATCGAGTTAAGATTTGATATAATAGCCAAAAACCAGAGTATTTTACTTATGATACTTGACAAATTTTTGAACCTAAAAGGAACGTCTATTCAAGGCTATCTACACCTAGAAAATATCGGTATAGTTTGCCAAATCGAATCGAAAAATCAAAAAGCAATCTGTCCTCGTTGTGGGTTAGAGAGCGATAAACTCCACCAAAATCATCGACATTTAGTCAAAGATTTACCAATCTCAGGTCAACCAGTGTACCTACAGGTTAATCGTCGTCAATTTAAGTGCGATAATTGTCGAAAACCCTTTAGTGAAGAGTTAGATTTTGTCGCCAAGAAACGAACCTATACGAAAAGACTAGCCGAGAATATACTCGAACAATTAAAAGAAGGAGATATTTTAAATGTTAGCCGAAGAAATGACGTAACGGAAGAAGAGATTCAAAGAATGATAGAGGACATAGCTGAAGAAATTA
>NZ_JADEVX010000139.1:0-11448 GCF_015207925.1 Microcystis sp. LEGE 00066
TCGCTCCATACCCCTTTTAATGCTATATATTCTCATTAACCCTTTTAACCTTTGAATTAATTTTAGTTATTATGTACTACTTTAATGGCTTTTTTGATCTGTGACAGTTGAGGGTGCGGAATGTGGGATTGAAGTCAATCGGCTCTCTTACTCTTGTTGTGATAAGTTTAACTTATATAAGACCGATCAATCTTTGTGTCTTTGTGGTTCGTTCCATTCGCTCGCCAGTGGGAATGTATCTGAGAATAGATTTTACCCACCAAACCCAAGAGAGCCGCAAATCCCCGGCAAAGGCATTAGGGGGTTTTGCCATAGCCGCCACAAAACCAAGGCATTTAACCACTGTACCAGTATTTCTTAGTCAACTTCCGGGAGGTAAAACCCCAAGCCGATGATGGGATTTGAACCCACGACCAATTGATTACGAATCAACTACTCTACCACTGAGCTACATCGGCACATTGCCAGTTTCCGATTATATCACGGACAATAGATACAAAGCTAGAAAGATTTTTTTATGAGCAAATCCCCTCGACTCGATCCCCAAAAATACGCCCGCTTGAAAGAGGAAGCGGCCAATCCCTACCGAGGTCTGCGGCAGTTTATCTATCTCGGTTTAGGTGCTTCCGGTTTTATTGGTGCGGTGGTTTTTCTGGCCCAATTAGCGGCAGGCAGGGACGTAGCCACCGCTTTACCCAATTTTGCCCTACAAATCGGTGTGGTGGCCCTGATGATTTGGTTATTTCGTCGGGAGAAAAAAGCTGGCGGTTGAGGGAGTAGCCACCGATAGCCAAAACAGTCTCTTGCCCCAGAGAATAAAAGTTAACATTAACTCCAGTCTTTTCGTGTTATGATCGAGGCGAGAGTCAAGATTAGTGTTCAAGTTCGTTTCCAGTATTAATCCGGTAAGTCTTTTACTTTAGTATTGTTCGGCTTCTCCCTGAATTTTGTGTCTCCACACCGTTTCGAGTATTGTTCGAGGATTCAAGTATTATGTCTATTTTTGTTGGTAATCTCTCTTACGAGATTTCCCAAGAGGATCTGGTCGAGGTCTTTCAAGACTACGGCAAGGTTAAAAGGGTTCATATTCCCGTTGACAAAGACACACAGCGCAAACGCGGTTTCGCCTTCGTGGAAATGGAAGATAAAGCCCAGGAAGCCAAAGCGATTGAGGCACTAGATGGCGCTGACTGGATGGGGCGATCAATTAAAGTTAACGAAGCCCGCGATCGTGAAGAGCGTGCGCCCTTCAATGGTGGTGGTGGTGACAGAAAAAAACGCTATTAAGCTTTTTTTGTGAATAATCGTGGGAGGGTGGACAGGGTTCACCCTTTTTTGTTGGTAATTGCGATCGCTGATCCCCTCAAAACCAATAGAAATCTAAATGTCTGAGTCTCTCCAAAAGGTAACAAGTAAACTATAAAGGATATCGTCATCAGGTCTGATCGGCGATCGACTCCCGAATATATGGACAACAAAAACCCATGGAGACAACCTCTACCCTAGCTGATGGGCGTGAAGCACTTCAATGCCCCACTTTAGTTGAAGACGATCGCACCGGCATGAGTCCCGAAACCCTAAAACGGGCTTTTCTGGACAATCTATTTTATTTGCAAGGGGTTAACCGCACTAATGCCAGTCCCTACAATTACTATGTCGCCCTTGCCTACACCGTTCGCGATCGCCTGCTGCGTCGTTTTCTGAAATCCACCGACACCTACAAACAAGAAAAAGTTAAACTCGTCTGCTATTTCTCCGCCGAATTTCTCATGGGGCGGTATTTAGGTAATAATCTGGCTAATTTGGGTATTTATGACCTAATCAAAGAGATGATCGAGGGATTAGGTCTTGATTTTGAGGAAATTATCGAACAGGAACCGGATCCCGGCCTAGGAAACGGCGGTTTAGGGCGTTTAGCGGCTTGTTTCCTTGATTCTCTCGCTTCCCTAGAAATTCCCGCCATCGGTTACGGTATCCGCTACGAATTTGGCATTTTCCATCAAATGATCCAAGACGGTTGGCAGGTGGAAATCCCCGATAACTGGCTACGCTTCGGCAATCCTTGGGAATTACCCCGTCCCGATGAAAGTGTGGAAGTAAAACTGGGTGGCCGGACGGAAATCTATCACGATGATAAGGGACAGGAACGGGTACAATGGCTGCCGGAACGCCGGGTTTTAGCCATTCCCCACGATACCCCCGTCCCGGGTTACAAAACCAACACGGTTAATGCTTTGCGTCTCTGGAAAGCAGAAGCAAGTGAATCGTTTAATTTTGAGGCTTTTAACGCCGGGTTATACGATCAATCCGTGGCTGAAAAAATGGACGCGGAAACCATTTCTAAAGTCCTTTATCCCAACGATAATACCCCCGCCGGTCGCGAATTACGTCTCGCCCAACAATACTTTTTTGTGGCCGCTTCCCTGCAAGATTTAATTCGCATTCACCTAAAAAGCCACAAAAATCTGCAAAATTTCCACGAAACCGCCGCTATTCAACTAAACGATACTCACCCCGCCATTGCGATCGCTGAGTTAATGCGTTTGTTAGTGGATGAAAACGGCTTAGAATGGTCAAAAGCTTGGACAATTACCCAAAAAACCTTCGCTTATACCAATCATACCCTATTGCCAGAAGCCCTAGAACGTTGGTCGGCGGATCTGATCGGGAAATTGCTACCCCGACATCTAGAAATTATCTACCTGATTAATCACTTTTTCCTCGACGATGTGCGGACTTGGTTTCCCGATAACGAGGAATTATTGGGCAAATTGTCGATAGTTGAAGAAGCTGGTTGGGGTAATAAACAAATTCGCATGGCTAATTTAGCCTGTGTGGGTAGTCACTCGATTAACGGAGTCGCTGCCTTACACACCGAGTTACTGCAAAAAGACACCCTGAAAGAGTTTGCCATGCTCTGGCCGGAAAAATTCTACAATAAAACCAATGGTGTCACCCCGCGCCGGTGGATTTTATTGAGCAATCCCCAATTATCGGCACTATTTACCGAAAAAATCGGCGATAATTGGTTAAAAGACCTGAAAGAATTGCGAAAACTGGAACAATACCTTGATGATCCCGAATTCCGTCAGCGTTGGTATGAAATTAAACAGGCGAATAAGGCCGATTTAGCGGCTTATATGCTGAAAACCCGCAATATCGAGGTGGATGTTAATTCGATTTTCGATGTGCAGGTAAAACGGATTCACGAATACAAACGCCAACATCTGGCAGTTCTGCACATTATCGCCCTTTACAATCGCATTAAACAGAACCCTCAGATCGATATTGTGCCGCGCACTTTTATCTTTGGTGGTAAGGCAGCCCCCGGTTACTTTATGGCGAAGTTAATTATTAAGTTAACTAATGCTGTGGCTGAAATTGTCAATAAGGATCCTGATGTCAGAGGTCGTTTAAAATTGGTTTTCCTGCCTAACTTTAACGTTTCTTTGGGTCAACGCATCTATCCGGCGGCGGATCTTTCCGAACAGATTTCTACGGCGGGTAAGGAAGCTTCCGGAACCGGTAATATGAAGTTTGCCATGAATGGCTCCCTCACCATCGGGACTCTGGACGGTGCTAATATCGAAATTCGCGAGGAAGCAGGGGCAGAAAATTTCTTCCTTTTTGGCTTGACAGCAGAAGAAGTTTATGCTAAGAAAGCCCACGGTTACGAACCGATGAGCTATTACAAAAATAATCGCGAATTGAAGGGAGTGATCGATCGAATCAAGAGTGGTTATTTTAGCCATGGTGACCAGGAATTATTCAGGCCGATCGTTGATTCTCTCCTCTACGATGACCAGTATATGCTTTTAGCTGATTATCAATCCTACGCTGATTGTCAGGAACAGGTAAGTCAAGCTTATCGCGATCGAGACAAGTGGACGCGGATGTCGATTCTTAACTCGGTTCGTATGGCCAAATTCTCTAGCGATCGCACAATCTGGGAGTATTGTCAAGAGATTTGGAAAGTTAATCCGGTCAAGATTAGTTTAGAGGATTAAAAAACTCGGTCAAGTTCGGGTTTAGTCTTTGACTAGCCCGAATTTTGGAACCGTAGCCCCCAAAATGTTTGGTGAAAAGGATAAAATTTATTATTCTTTGCTATCCAAAAACTGGCTTAACAATTTTGAGTTTTAGGGTGAATGATGGGGGGAGCTTTTTGATTATGAGGACAAATATAAATGTCAGTAATAATTGAACAAAACCTAGGGGAAATTTTAGCTCAAATTAATCACAAATTAGAGAATTTACAAAAAGATGTTACAGACATCAAAATTGAGTTAACAGAAGCTAAGGGGGAAAGACAGGTATTAAAGGTGGAAATCGATAACCTGAGGCAAGATGTTAATGCGATTAAAGGTTCACAACAGGCTCAAATTTGGACATTAATTGGTATTTTAATTACGGCGGTAGGAGGGTTTTCAGTGGCAGTGGGTAGGTTTGTTATTTCCGGTAATCCTTAATTACAATACCGTCTAAACTATGATTGAGAGTGATTAAATGATCGACTATGATTAGATTGTTTTTAGACAATCACACAATCACAAAAATCCTATTCATTTGATTTACAAGTATTAAGGATATTCTAAGAATAAATTTTGAAAAGTATGGTTATCCTGCCAGCGATAGATTGAAAAATCGCGGCGATCTGACGTTAAAATTCTCCCGTGTCCTAAGTTTTCAGCTAATACTACTAATGAAGCATCAGCTAGATCCATTGGTATATCTTCATAACGGTCTATGAGTTGTTCCATTCGTCTAACATGATTTGATTGTAATTCAAATACTTCAAAACCACCTGCTAAGAAATTTTGAATAAATAGCAGTTGAGCATGATTACCGAGACGAGTTAGCAAAAGGTAACAAGTTTCGGTGACAACACACCAGGTTGTTATTAGGGGTTCTCGCAATCTTTGAATTACAAGCTGTGCTTGCTGATGATGATTATCTTGCTCATTGGCGAGAGCCAACCAGAAGCCTGTATCAACTATAATCATGTTTGGCTGACCATTCTTCCTTCAGGATAGTTTTATAGTTAGTAGAAAGATCGGGCGAACCTTGTCCACACCCAATAAAACCGCTTTCTTTCAGCACTTTAAGGGAATCTGAGTTACGCGGGTGTAGTTTGGTATATTGTTGCTCAATAACTTGATTGAGCAGGGTAGTGATATCCTGATCGCTATGTTGTTGGATGTAGGCGAGTTTTTCCCTTTGTTCTTGGCTAAGATGGATGGTGATGTCCATAGTCTTTCTCCTTAATAATGTCTAAACTATAATTAGAATAATTGAACGATAAACTATGACTAGGTTATCCTTTGTCCTAGACAATCACGAATATTTATTGTATCACATTATAGCGTTTCTCACACCTGTGTGGCACAGTGAAACCTTTGCTGATTAAACTTTTCACCATCGACAATGTACCTCTTGCGAACAGGAAACGCTATATATCATAGGGTTGGTCTCTCAAAAAAAAATCACAGTCCATCACATAATCACATCAATCACAGTACAGACAATGATGGAAGACTATGCAACAGGGTTAGAATAACAAGGAAATAATACTCCTGTTGCTTGGTTACGGGATATAAAGTATAGAATCTTGTTAAGTACCTAAGCAAAATTGATTACACATTTCGATAAAGCTTTTGCCTTTTGCCTCTTGCATGAGTGCCTATCCTAACCAAGAAATTAATTTTGCACGACTACTTATGTAGAAGTCTAAAGCATGATCTATATGATTATTTAATTGACTGTCATTCTAGCCTGACCTATAATCATGGAAAGCTCAATCAGGAAAGTGAAAATGAGACAGGTACTTACAGCGAGAATTTTTCAAGAAGATAATTGGTTTGTTGCCCAATGTTTAGAGGTTGATGTTGCTAGTCAAGGGGAAACGGAAACCGAGGCGTTAAACAATCTGCAAGAGGCTTTAGAATTACATTTTGAACCGCCTTGTGCAACAGTTATTCCCCGATTACAGAAGATAGAGGTAGAAATCAATGCCGCTTAAGCCTTTATCTTATCGTGAGATTAAACGCAAGTTGGAAGCGGCAGGGTTTGAAGTTGTTAGTCAAAAGGGGAGTCATGTTAAGTTTACCAAGGACACTCCCGAAGGAAAAAGGACAACGATTGTTCCCTGTTATAAGGAGGTAACAATCGGTACAATTGCCAGTATTTTAAGGCAAGCGGGATTAAGAGTTGATGAGTTTGAGCTTTTATAGTTAATATCCTCTATAGCATTCTGTGTCATAATCGCCCTATATCAAGGGGACTCATCCTATCATAGAGTCATCCGCCAAAAAAAATCACAGTCCATCACATAATCACATCAATCACAGTACAGACAATGAATGAACAACACGCCCAAGCTTATGTTAATTTAATTGAACAGTTGCTCATTTGTGCTGATGGTGAGGAACCCAATATCCTGCAAGCTAATCAGGAATTGATCGATCCCGAATTTTTGCAGGTGATGGAAAACTATGCAACGGGGTTAAAATAATAAGGATACAATAATAACCATGCAGATTGATTTAACACAAAACTTTGGGCAATATCTCAACCCTCAAGCGAGAAATATAGGTTCTTCGGTTTGTCTTATGCAATAGACGGGAGTTATAAGGGATGGAACCCTTATAGAGAAAGACATTGGGCGATTTTTATCAATTGTTTTTTATCTAAAGCGAACTAATCAATTAAATCCCTTACCAGATAAAGATTTTGTTGATTTATGCCCCCCTATCGAACCATAACAAGTAACGAAGAGCCGAAATATAGAAGAATATGAGGCGTTTTTAACTGTTGGGGACATTGACAATAGGCTAAGGTGTTGTTAGTATGTCCAACATGAAGGCTACCGCGATCATTTGTCGTCGCGTCATCTTGGCCCCAGACGCATTCGCAGAAGTCACTGTCTGGCCTGTTCCCCAACCAGTTCTGCCATTGGAGCATCCTTACGTCATATACTTAAAAGTAGGATAAGAAATTGTTTAGAGAGTGATCCAAAACTTTAAAGATAAAGAAGCTCAAAAAGTTTTTGAACGTAAACATTCGCGTAAATTGCCATTAGATATCCAACAAGTGGCATTGCGAAAATTGCGGATGCTTAATCGTGCGGAAACCCTGCAAGATCTTCGTGTCCCACCAGCAAATCGATTGGAACGTCTGGTTGGTGACAGGGAAGGTCAATATAGCATTCGGGTTAACGATCAATGGCGAATTTGCTTTGTCTGGCAAAACGGTGATGCTCTAGACGTAGAAATCGTTGATTATCATTGAGGTAAAATAATGAATGAAGATAAACTAATGCCAATTCATCCCGGTGAGGTTCTTTTAGAGGAATTTATCAAGCCAATGAACCTTAGTCAGAATCAAATAGCTCTGGCTCTTGGAGTTCCCGAACAATATATTAACGAAATCGTTCACGGAAAGCGGTGTATCACGGCGGATATAGCTCTTCGGTTAGCTCGTTATTTTGATATGTCACCGCGATTTTGGCTGGGATTACAAATGGATTACGATCTGGACGTTGTTGAAGATGAAATAGGAGATCAATTGGACAAAGAAGTTGCTGTAATGACAGTTATTTGTGCAGAAAAGTAATTTGTTTGATATGTTCTAAGGCAGAAACTTGGAATATATCAAACAAATTTGGCAGCGACCCCCCTTGACAATCACGAATATTTATTGTATCACGTTAAATTATAAGGTTGGTCTCTCTCAAAAAAAATCACAGTCCATCACATAATCACATCAATCACAGTACAGACAATGATGGAAAACTATGCAACAGGGTTAGAAGAACAAGGAAATAATAAGTACCTAAGCAAAATTAATTACACATTTCGATAAAGCTTTTGCCTTTTGCCTCTTGCATGAGTGCCTATCCTAACCAAGAAATTAATTTTGCACGACTACTTATGTAGAAGTCTAAAGCATGATCTATATGATTATTTAATTGACTGTCATTCTAGCCTGACATATAATCATGGAAAGCTCAATCAGGAAAGTGAAAATGAGACAGGTACTTACAGCGAGAATTTTTCAAGAAGATAATTGGTTTGTTGCCCAATGTTTAGAGGTTGATGTTGCTAGTCAAGGGGAAACAGAAACCGAGGCGTTAAACAATCTGCAAGAGGCTTTAGAATTACATTTTGAACCGCCTTGTGCAACAGTTATTCCCCGATTACAGAAGATAGAGGTAGAAATCAATGCCGCTTAAGCCTTTATCTTATCGTGAGATTAAACGCAAGTTGGAAGCGGCAGGGTTTGAAGTTATTAGTCAAAAGGGGAGTCATGTTAAGTTTGCCAAGGATACTCCCGAAGGAAAAATGACAACGATTGTTCCCTGTTATAAGGAGGTAACAATCGGTACAATTAGCAGTATTTTAAGGCAAGCGGGATTAAGAGTTGATGAGTTTGAGCGTTTATAGTTAATATCCTCTATAGCATTCTGTGTCATAATCGCCCTATATCAAGGGGACTCATCCTATCATAGAGTCATCCGCTAAAAAACATCATAGTCCCTCATTCAATCATTCTAATCACAGTACAGACAATGAATGAACAACGCGCCCAAGCTTATATTAATTTAATAGAACAGTTGCTCGCTTGTACTAATGTTGAGGAACTCAATAATATTCTGCAAGCAAATCAGGAATTGATCGATCCCGAATTTTTGCAGGTGATGGAAAGCTATGCAACATGGTTAGAACAACAAGGAAATAATAATGATACGGCTTGGTTACGGAATATGGCGCAACAGTTGGGGCAATATCTTAACCCTCAAGCAAGAAGTATCGAGGAATATCAGGAGTTTTTATCAGAAGTATTACAAGCAGAAGCAGAAAGTAATAGCGATCCTACGGTGGTTTATCCTATCCTACAACGCCGTCAACATCTGTTAGATGATACTTTTGCCCAACTATTGCAACAATGGGCTAGAAATGAGTTTTCTCAAGGGAAGGCAGAAGAAGTAGCAGGGATTGCCGGGGTTATTGAATATTTATGTATTCATATTCAACAGTTTCCCTTGGGAAGTCGGGCTAATAATCTGGAAATTGCTATTACAGGCTATTACATAGTTTTAGAAGTATTAACCCGTGATACCTTTCCTTATGAATGGGCAAGGTTACAGAATAATCTGGGGAACGCTTATCTAGATCGCATTAGAGGGGAAAGGGCAGATAATTTAGAGTTAACGATCACAGCTTATAACCTGTCTTTAGAAGTATTAACCCGTGATGCTTTTCCTTATGAATGGGCAATGACACAAAATAATCTGGGGACTGCTTATAATCATCGCATTCTTGGAGAAAGGACAAATAATCTGGAGTTAGCTATTGCAGCTTATAACCTGTCTTTAGAAGTATTAACCCGTGATGCTTTTCCTTATGAATGGGCAGTGACACAAAATAATCTGGGGACTGCTTATAATGATCGCATTCTTGGGGAAAGGACAGATAATCTGGAGTTAGCTATTGCAGCTTATAACCTCTCTTTAGAAGTAAGAACCTGTGATGCTTTTCCTTATGAATGGGCAATGACACAAAATAATCTGGGGACTGCTTATAATGATCGCATTCTTGGGGAAAGGGGACTAAATCTAGAGTTAGCCATCGCAGCTTATAACCTGTCTTTAGAAGTCTATACCCGTGATAGCTTTCCTGAAAATTGGGCAAAGTTACAAGATAATCTGGGGAATGCTTATCGAAAGCGCATCAGAGGGGAAAAAGCAGATAATCTAGAGTTAGCTATTGTGGCTTATAACCTGTCTTTAGAAGTATTAACCCGTGATGCTTTTCCTTATGAATGGGCAGGAACACAAAATAATCTGGGGAGTGCTTACCTAGATCGCATTAAAGAGAAAAAAGCAGATAATCTAGAGTTAGCTATTGTGGCTTTTAATCTATCTTTAGAAGTATATACCCGTGAAGCTTTTCCTGAAGATTGGGCAAGGTCACAAAATAATCTGGGGAATGCTTATTGTGATCGCATCAGAGGGGAAAGGGCTGATAATCTAGAGTTAGCTATTGTAGCTTATAACCTGTCTTTAGAAGTCTTAACCCGTGAAGCTTTTCCTGAATATTGGGCAAGAACACACAATAATCTAGGCACTGCTTATTGTGATCGCATCAGAGGGGAAAGGGCAGATAATCTAGAGTTAGCTATTGTAGCTTATAACCTGTCTTTAGAAGTCTTAACCCGTGAAGCTTTTCCTGAATATTGGGCAAGAACACACAATAATCTAGGCACTGCTTATTTATATCGTATCAGAAGGGAAAGGGGAGATAATCTAGAATTAGCTATTGCAGCTTATAACCTGTCATTAGAAGTATATACCCGCGAAGCTTTTCCTGAATATTGGGCAAGGTCACAAAATAATCTGGGGAATGCTTATTTATATCGTATTATTGGGGAAAAGGCAGATAATCTAGAATTAGCTATTGCAGCTTATAACCTGTCATTAGAAGTATATACCCGCGAAGCTTTTCCTGAATATTGGGCAAGGTCACAAAATAATCTGGGAGAAGCTTATAGAAATCGTATTCTTGAGGAAAGGGCAGATAATCTAGAGTTAGCTATTACAGCTTTTAACCTGTCTTTAGAAGTATATACTCGTGAAGCCTTTCCTGATAAATGGGCAGGGTTACAAAATAATCTGGGGTTAGCTTATAGTAATCGCATTCTTGGAAAAAGGGCAAATAATCTAGAGTTAGCGATTGCGGCATTAAACCAGTCTTTGAAAGTATATACCCCCACTGCTTTTCCTGTAGAGTGTTTAACAACAGGACGAAACTTAGGAAATACTGCTAACTTTATCAAAGACTGGGAAACCGCCATCAAAGGCTACAATTTAGCCATCGAAGCGGTAGAAAATATCAGACTCGAAGCTTTAAACCCCCAACGACAACAAGAAATCCTCTCCGATGCAATGGATGTTTATCATGGCATCGTTCAATCCTATCTCAACCTCGATCGAAAAGATCGCGCTTTAGAATACGTTGAACGTAGCAAAACCCGCTATCTAGTCCAATTGCTTACGGAACGAGATATCTATCCTAAAGGGAATATCCCCCAAACTATTATTACCGAATTAGATCGCCTTCGTCGTGCCATTATTGGGGAAGAACAACAGTTAGCCATCCAAGAACAAACCCGCAATCGGGGAGTAATTTTAACCCCAGATGAACAAAAACAACCCATCTTAAATGACTATACTCACCTCAATCATTTAAAACAAGAATTAAAACAATTTATTGATCGTGAAATAACCCCCATAGACCCCACTTTTAGCTTAACTCAAAAGGTTGAAAGCATTCCTATAAGTGAGATTCAATCCTTAATTGATCAACAAACTGCCATCTTAGAATGGTATATTTCAGGGGATAGTATTATGGCGTTTATTGTTACTAATGAGGGTTTGATCCCCCCTAACCC
>NZ_JADEVX010000140.1:0-11422 GCF_015207925.1 Microcystis sp. LEGE 00066
CGCACTTAAATTGACGACGATTAACCTGTAGGTACACTGGTTGACCTGAGAGCGGTAAATCTTTGACTAAATGTCGATGATTTTGGTGGAGTTTATCGCTCTCTAACCCACAACGAGGACAGATTGCTTTTTGATTTTTCGATTCGATTTGGCAAACTATACCGATATTTTCTAGGTGTAGATAGCCTTGAATAGACGTTCCTTTTAGGTTCAAAAATTTGTCAAGTATCATAAGTAAAATACTCTGGTTTTTGGCTATTATATCAAATCTTAACTCGATTGTCTATCTTTTGATATTAACTTGTTTGTGCCGTAAGTGTCTCCCTGTATAGATTTCAGCTACTTTTAGGCGTAGGTACTCTCATCGAATTTTATTTTAAGTTAATTATTTGCATAACAATTCCCGAAGAGCCAGATATCTTTCCCTTAAGCTGAACGCGGGATTTGATTTTTGACTATTAGTCGCAGGGTTTGTTGCAATTCCTCGCGACTGTGAATTTCCTCCAGACGGTGAACCGGAACACCTCGATCGAAGAGAATTAAAGTAGGCAGACTACGCAGACGAAAACTATTAGCTAACTTAAAATTATTATCGGCATTGACACCGACTAATTGAATCGCACCTTGACAGTCATTTTGCCAAGACAAGAGGGTGGGTTGGATTAAACGACATAAACCACACCAAGTAGCCCAAAAATGCACGAGAACCGGACGGGAAGATTCTAAAACTAGCTTAGGGAAGCTCTTTTCGTTGACAGATAGTATCATGTCTAAACGTATTTTATGAAAACTTTATTTTGATATAGAAGCCATTCTACACCAATCGGGATCAACAGGAAAGGGGTTGGGAGCAAAATCACCAATAAATTTTACTTGTTGCTTGCATTAGCCAAGGATGACCCCACCAGAGGAGTATAATAAACCCTGTTACTCCTAGATAGGCAGGACGAAGGAATTCTTGCCATTTTAGACTTTGCCGACCATCGATAATTGCTAAAAAGGGGACCACCGAGGTGCGTTCTTTGATCTTTAAAAATGCCTCTCCGTAACGGTCTTCTAACCGGCGATCGCCATGCCAGACAGCAAAAAGATGATGGGCAATTAAACCTAGGGAAGTTAACAGGGTAAAGCTTGTCCCTAACCAGAGGGTATGGGCAATACACCAGATCACCTGTCCTACCATCTGGGGATGACGGGTAACGCGCAGGATGCCGGTTTCGTAGAGATGAACCTGGGGTTTTTGGATAGCGGCGATCTCCAGCAGGTTAAAGGTGGCAGGATAGAGAAAGAAAAAAGAAATGGCCGAAAGTATCCAAACTAGGGTTTTTACTCCGGTTACTCCCTGTACTTGCCAGAGAAGCCAACCATCATAACGATGATTGAAGAAATAAACTACTAAAATTACTGCTAGGGGGATACTCACAAGGGCAAATAATACCCGATACAGTCGCGCACCGATGATAGCTTCTCCCCGCATTCGTAAACTGGCTAATCCGCTATGGGCAACAGCAAAACCCAATAATAAACCTAACATGACCCAATGACTAGCGAATGCCACTTTTACCCTCTTGATTGACTAAATTTTTCTCCCAATTCTATTTTAAAGATTGATGGTTAATTTTTAGCCCCTTTTTTTTGTGTTGCCAGTATCGGGGATTCGGGGCAAAATAAAACTATGCTTCCCCAAAGCGACTCCCAAGAATATAACTGGGGAACTATCTAATTTTGCAACTTTTTAGGTAATATGTCTTATACCCAAAAGCGATTTGTGATGGTCTGTCAGCATTCTTCCTGTTTGGTGCAGGGTGCGTCCGAGCTTCTTTTAGCATGGCAAACGGCAGCTCTCCCAGAAGATGTCATCGTTATGACCAGTGGTTGTCAAGGACAGTGTAGCACTAGCCCCACGGTGAGAATTATTCCCGAGGAAACTTGGTACTGTCGTGTTAAACCAGAGGATGTCAATCAGATTGTCGAAGAACATTTAAAAAACGGTCAACCGGTCGAGCGTTTACTCCATCCACGCATTCACGCTCAATGGCAGTAAACTCGGTAATCAATTTTTAAGTGATGCTTCGCAATAGTCTTTTGCTCCCTATGATTGCAATCTGGAGACTTAATTCTCGGGTAATACATTTGTCTTAAATGATCGGGTTCCTTTCGGGATTTCCGAAAAACAAAAAAGGGGTTTTAGCCCCTTTTTCCGGATTAGTTAGTTATTTTTTCGGCGATAACATCATCATCATGTTACGACCTTCTTTTTTTGGTGCTTGCTGTACCTCAGCTACATCCTCTAAATCCTTGGCCATGCGTGCCAGTAATTCTTCCGCTAGGTTAGAGTGTTGAATTTCCCGACCTCGGAAGGTAATCGTCGCTTTTACCTTATCTCCCGCTTTTAAAAAACGTTGCGCTTGGTTGACTCGCACGTTGTAGTCATGCTCATCGATTTTATAGCGCATTTTGACTTCTTTTATATCGGCTGTATGCTGTTTTTTCTTGGCTTCGCGGGCCTTCTTCTCCTGTTCAAACTTGTACTTGCCATAGTCCATAATCCGGCAAACGGGAGGACTTGCCGTTTCACTGACGAGGACGAGATCAAGTTCCTTTTCTTCGGCCACGCGCAAAGCTTCGGCAGGAGTAATAATGCCTAGCTGAGAGCCGTCGCTATCGATAACGCGGATTTCAGGAAAGCGGATTCTTTCGTTAATTTGGGGGAGATCGCGAGTAGTGCGTCTTTTATCTATCACAGGCGTTCTGGGTTATCTCTATTCTAGTTAGTTAATCGGGTGGAGTTTACAAAATGATTTACTTGTTATTCTACCTACTCGATCGAGTTTCTTGGCCAATTGTTAAGTTTTCTTGCAATGTTAATTTTTAGCCGCCGGTCATCAGCCGCCGGCCGTCAGCCAGATAAGCTGTTGTGCATAGGCCTTTTCAGACTAAGACCCTATACTCTCAGGAATCGATCGGTAAGATGCGTTCCCCCTCGTTGCAGCAGGGAACGCACCCGACAAAATCGGCGGCATCGCACTACCCCTGTAAACCAATGTCTAGATTATAGTAGGACAGTATCAGGCGAAAGTTGAGAAGATTGTCCAGTATGGTTAAATGTTGCGCTGATGTTTTAATATTACCTATCGCCTAAAACTATGATTACTTATATTAAAATTCATGGCTTTAAATCCTTTCATAATTTTGAAATGGTATTCACGCCGCTTACTGTAGTTGCTGGGGTTAATGCTTCTGGTAAGAGTAATTTATTTGATGCTTTGCAATTGTTGACGCGGTTGGCAGAAGTGGATCTGAAGACGGCTTTTAGCGAGCAACGAGGACATCCTAGCGAACTTTTTACCCAGTATGATGAGGACGACTACGCCACGGAAATGGAATTTATAGTTGAAATGTTAGTCAATCGCAAGGTAAAAGATAATTGGGGTGGGGAAGTCGATCTTAAATATACAAGGTTGCGCTATCAATTAAAAATTAAACGGGAGTCTAATATAAGTGGATTTGAAAACTTGTATATTGTTGATGAACGTTTAGAAAATTTAAAGCACAATGAAGATAATTGGGTAAAAAATTATATTCCTAAGACAGTATTGGAAACTTGGCGACCAAAAGTAACGGGTAGGAGAGCCATTCCTTATATTAAGACTGAAGATATTAGTGGTATTGCTACCATTGTTGTACATCAAGACGGTCAAGCGGGGAATAAAAAAGTATTTCCCGCAAAAAACGCATCACAAACTGTTTTAAGCAGCATTAATACTATAGATTTTAAACATATATTAGCCGCCAAACAAGAAATGCTGAGTTGGAAGTTTATGCAGCTTAATCCCGAAGATCTGCGAGAACCTACGCGTCAAGATATGGGCATCAGAGATACAATAACAGCAAGCGGAAAGAATTTAGCCGCTGCTTTATTTCGCATTAAACAAGATGATAAATATACCCTCACAGCAATTTCCCGTGATCTCAATAATCTGCTACCGAATCTTACAGAAGTTAATGTTTATGATGACAAAGCAAATCGACAATTTATTATCAAGGTAAAAGGCGATGATAATCGGGAGTTTTCTTCGAGAGTCCTTTCCGAAGGAACCCTACGTTTATTAACATTATGTGTCCTGCAATACGACCGACAACACACAGGATTACTGTGTTTTGAAGAGCCAGAAAATGGCATTCATCCTTTTCGTATTGAAGCAATGGCAAGATTATTAAAAGAGCTAACTGTCGATTTTGAAGATACTGAAATGCCTTTACGCCAAGTAATAGTGAACACTCATTCTCCGGTTCTGGTGAGTCAATTAATTAATTGGCAAGATGATAAAAATGTCAGCATTTGGCTTTCTCAACTTACCACTATAATATCCACTATTGAAGGGAAGCGAATTAAGATGAAAAGCAGTAATTTTCACCCTGTTATCAAAGAGAATGAAAAGCAATTAACCTTATTTTTCTCCGAAAATGAGGCCAAGCTAACTCTCTCGGAAGTTGTCGAATATCTAAAAACTGCTGATGCTGAAAGTGCGATTAAAAATATTAAAAATCAACAAAACCAATTAACGTAAATCAATTAAGATGGCAAAAAAGCCCAAACAAATAATTATTGCCTTAGCTACAGAAGGCAGTTCCGATCATAGATTTTTACAGAATATTATTCAGCGCACTTTCGAGAGAGTTGCTCTTGACGATAAACAAGATATAAAAATTTTTGAACCAATTTGTCTTCCACAAATCTCTGGCGAAAATATCCGAGAAAAAGCTAAAAAATACGCAATTCAAGCGGTGGAGAAGGGAGCAATGGTTTTGTGCTTCCATGCAGACGCAGATGATAAAACAGATGAAAACGCATTTAAGGAAAGAATTAATCCGGCTTTTAATGCTATTAAATCAGACGAGGGAGACTTATGCAAAAATTTAGTTGCTATCGTTCCAATACAAATGACTGAAGCTTGGATATTAGCAGACAAAGAATTACTAAAAAAAGAATTGTGTACAAATAAAAGTGATAGTGAGTTAGCAATCGATAAAGATCCCGAATCTTTTAGCAATCCGAAAGAAACAATTAAAAATGCCATCAATAAAGCCAGAGAAGGTATTACTAAACTGTATCGAAATAAACTAAAAATTGACGATTTATATTCACCGCTTGGTACAAACATCCCATTGTCGAAATTAGAATCCTTATCTTCCT
The DNA here is from genome assembly GCF_015207925.1 of Microcystis sp. LEGE 00066. Lineage (NCBI taxonomy): Bacteria > Bacillati > Cyanobacteriota > Cyanophyceae > Chroococcales > Microcystaceae > Microcystis > Microcystis sp. LEGE 00066. Next base: position 5,198 of record NZ_JADEVX010000140.1, read on the forward strand.
ACAAAAAATTTGAAGAGGCAGTACGAGATATTTTTCCACAATTAACGAAAGTCAACAATATAGAGGATAATCCTGATCAAACGTGAATAGGATCTTGCTAATACCATTTTTCTAAAGTAATGGCAGAGATGGTTAATTGCCTCCAACCTAAAACCCTATTCTAGAAAGGGAGAAAGGAGTAGAATGTCTGCCACGAATAAAGAAAAATGGCATAGGGTGCGTTCCCTGTCGTAGATTAGTTGCTTAGTCGGATTTGCAGCAAGAAACGGCATTGCTGAATCAAGGCATGAATGGCAACTGTACAGGTTCCCGTGCAAAAGTTAGTTTGGCTCTAGGTTTTAAAAATACCAGAAAAGAAGATTCATATCTCAAATCAGCAACGCCGATTTCTCTACACCACTTTTTTATACTAACTATTGATTAGGCGACTTACCATCTCTACCATTCCATATATGTTTAAATTTTTAATCTCTTCCTGAATTTGATCGATTGAACTTTGAGAATCATCACTACAGTAAGCCAATTGAACTTTCTTTCCCTGCGGATCGGTTAATAGGGTGATCAAGTCTCGATCGCTCGACACCTGATAATCTATATAGATGCCTTGTCTATCTTTGGCGGGAGTGAATTTACATGAATAATAGTTATCCTGTTTACGTTTGTCCGATGCTTGTCTAGCCAACAAGTTTTCGATTAACAAACAATCGGATTCTTTATGTTGCTCGTCGTGACTATGCTTTATTTTGCCTATCTTGCTTAAATCCGCTTTACTGTAAGTCTTGGAAACATAAGGATAAAGCTCCGCTTTAGAATTATACGGGATAGGTAAAATAATAAATCCTTTCTCCGCTTCCTCTTCGATCGCCTTTCGAGGAATATCGGCATTATAGGGAGTTAATAGGATAGCTTGTAATTTAAATTTATATTTGAGTTTACTGGTGACATGATCGGCAATTTCTTGTTTTAAAATATCTCTAAAAGTTGTAATTTGTTCGATACCTGTACTCGTGGAATTTTTATTAGTTCCCTTCATCTCGATAATTGTCAGCAGAAGTAAGCCATTCTGAATAAAAAGAGATAAATAATCAGGTCTTTTCTGCTTTTGATTTCTAACAAGAGGATCCTCCCGACGATCAGTTTTAAATAAAATACAAACGGAATCTTTTTCTGGCTTGGTAATCCGAAAGCTGACACCGCTTTCGGGTGGAGCGATCCGATTGGGTACGGTACAGAAAATAAGCAAATTTTCTAAAAAGTTAAATTTTTGCCAATCGAGTTTATTCTTCTTCTGAGGAACACCCTTCTTCGGTTTCTTGGTTTTGTTGTCCTGCTTCATAAATTGCAAAAAACTTTTGTTGAATATCAACTGATACATCGCTGAGAGTATCCCAACGAATACCGTATTCAGGGTCGTGTAAAGAAAGTAATTTATTATTTTTTATTTCATAGGCACTAACCTGTTCCATTTTAAGAAAACCTCGGCTATCTTGCAGATAAAGCAATTTAGCTTGTTCGGCTAAAAGTTCTGGATTTTGGTGATTACCATTAACGATATTGTTAAGATGAGCCATCAAATAGGGGCTATGAGTCGTCAATAAAATTCTAACTCCTAAATTTACTAAAATCGCTAAAGATTCTAACAATTTTACCTGAGATTCTGGATGTAAGTTCATTTCAGGCTCATCGATCACCAGAAAATCCCCCGATTTTGCTCGATAGCGCAAATAGAGTAAAAGCGGGGCTAATTGTTTAATAGACGAGGAAGCATTATAAAGATCGATCTCTAAACTTCTTTTTACCGAAACTTTAATTTCTCTGCCTACGAATTTAGTCTTTTTAAAGATTGTTTTATTGTTATTTTGAATATACTTTTCAATTTGATCAGCTAATTTTTGAAAATCATTTTTGTTTTTGGCAATGGGATCGGGCTTATTTTCTAGTTCTATGTCAGTTAAAAAATCTAAAAAATCCTCTACTGGTTGAGGATAGCGAATATCTCCCTGTTCTTTCAGTAACTCTAACTGCTTATCTCGATTAATAAGTCCTTGTATCAATGGCTCTCGATTAATACGTCCTTGTATCAATAGCTCTCTCTGATTCTCTTTAAGTAGCTTATATCTTCTATTAGCCAGCACTTTATAGGTATTTATAAAAACGTTTCTTTCGGCGGGTAAAGGAAGTATGTCAGAAAATGAAAATGTTACAACACCAGCAACAAAATCAAGAAGAACCATGTTTTTATAATCATAAATTTCAGCTTCTTTTTCTGGATAAAATAAAATCTCATTATTGTTGTCGCTTCGCTCGATTTTCTTGATTCCAAATGAAGCTAATGACTGGCGATACTCAATTATATGCGCTAAAACTTTTTCTATAGCTGTTTTAATATCATCTTCGGAAATTTCGATACTGAATTTCGTTTTTTCAAAAATCTTGCCGCTAGAATCTTGGAAAAAAGATTGTAGTTTTATCCCGCTAAATTCAGATGCGGACTTTTGAACAATTTCGGATATAACATCATAAAAACGTCGGTCTATTTTTAAAGACCAATGATCGGCTTGATTTGTAAATTCTATTTTTTCTAAAATTTCACTATAAAAAAAAAGGCCGTCACGATGATTAATCCATAACCCATAAATCGAGTAGGCGATATAAGTTTTATTAGAATTATTCGGGCCAATAATAACGGTTAGAGGCCGAAGATCCACTTCTGCCTCTTTAATACTACCTAAATTCAAGAGTTTGATTTTCATCATAAAAACGAACACTCCGAATACAGACCCTTATTTTACCCGATTCGTACTCGCTTGCGCCGATTCTTTAGTTTTATCTTCAAACGCGACCTTGATCGAGAAACGAACAGCGATCGCTTTCTGAGAAAAGATCGATCGCCAACCGACAATCCAAAACGCTGTCAATACCTTTCTAAAGCAACAAGCTAGTGGTTAGCTGATCACTGAAAGCTCTTTAAATATCTAACCTTTGGTAGATGCTATTAAGATGATTTAAGTGCTGCTGGGGATCAAAGCAACTTTCGATCTCGTCGGGGGATAAAATACCGGTAACTCGCTCATCTTGGCTGATAAAAGCTTTAAAATTGCCGTTATCGGTGTTCCAAGCGCGATGGGCGTTTTCTTGGACGATTTTATAGGCAGATTCCCGGCTAATTCCCTTACTCACCAAAGTTAAAAGAACTCTTTGACTGAAAATCACGCCACCGTAAACATTCATATTTCGCTTCATGTTTTCGGGATACACCAGCAGATTTTTGACTAAATCGGTGATTTCCTTGAGCATAAAGTGGGTCAAAATGCAAACATCCGGCAGCATCACCCGTTCTACGGAACTATGGGAAATATCCCTTTCGTGCCAGAGGGCGATATTTTCTAAGGCGGAAACGGTATGACTACGGATAATTCTCGCCATTCCCGTTAAGCGTTCTGAGCGGATGGGATTACGTTTATGGGGCATAGCGGAGGAGCCTTTTTGTCCTTTGGCAAAGTATTCTTCCACTTCTAGGACATCGGTTCTTTGCAGGTTGCGAATCTCCACGGCAAAACGTTCGATCGAAGCCGCTAATAAGGCTAATTGTTGCACATAATCGGCGTGTCGATCGCGGGAGATAACTTGAGTGGAAGCGGTATCCGGTTCTAATCCTAGCTTCTGACAGGTTAACGCCTCAATTTTCGGGTCAATATTGGCATAGGTTCCCACTGCACCGGATATTTTACCGATGGCGATGTCTTGGCGCAAGCGAATTAAACGATCGCGTCCTCGCAGCACTTCCGCTAACCATCCCGCTAGTTTAAAGCCAAAGGTGATCGGTTCGGCGTGAATGCCGTGGGAACGTCCTACCATGACTGTATAACGGTGTTCTTGGGCGCGATAACGCAGGGCTTGGATAAAATCTTCTAATTGTTCTAAAATCAGGTTTAAACTGGCGACTAATTGTAAGGATAGGGCGGTATCTAATACATCAGAACTGGTTAAACCCAAATGAATATAACGCCCCGGTTCGCCCACATATTCGTTAACATTTGTTAAAAATGCGATGACATCGTGGCGCACTTCTGCTTCTATTTCTAAAATGCGATCGGGATCAAAATTAGCTTTTGCCTTAATTTCTTCCACTGCATCCGCAGGAATATAGCCTAATTCTGCCTGCGCTTCACAGACGGCTATCTCTACCTCTAGCCATGTTTGATACTTATATCTATCCGTCCACAAATTCCCCATTGCAGGGAGAGTATAACGCTCGATCACTATTAATTATTCCAAAACGACCGTTTAATTGTATCCGATCGGGGCAAGTCTGGGAATAGGCAGGGGGCAGCGGAGAGTTTTGTTTTCCCCACTCCCTTTTCACCGGTTAGTAATTCGGTAGTAGCGGTGAGGCTCTTCTAGGTTGTGTGTGATAAGTTTAACTTACAATATGATTGATTGATCTTTGTGTCCTTTGTGTCTTTGTGGTTCGTTCCACCCCCTCTCTAGGAGGATTATATCTTAGAATACATTTTACCCACCAAATCCAAGAGAGCCGCGGTGAACTATCTTGTTTAATTTAGCTTGAATCGAATCCCTACCCCCTTGCTTCAACCCATGCTCGCATTTTACCCGGATTGTTCAATCCGTAGGGATCGACGAGTTGTTTAAATTCTAGTTGTAGCGGATTAATCTGTCTGCTGCCACCATCTTCCATGATATAAGTGTGAGGATTGGCAATGGCTGCCCCCTGTTGTTCATAGATAGCAATAATCTCATTTAATCGAGTTTCTGTGGTAAATTCTAGCAGGGGAAGACCGGCGGGAATAACTTTACCTTGAAATTTCAAAAATTCTAGGTGCATCATGATTTCCTCACCAAAATAATTATAGAGTTTCTCTACCGTGGCTAGATTAAAATAAAAAGCCTGTAGATAAGTTATTTTGGGTTTAGAACTACGCGCATGGAGAGTGGTATGATTCCAAGTAAATTCTAAGATACTGTTGCCTTTTTGGGTTTCTTCTGGCGTTTTATAGTAGGTAAGTTCACCCTTATATTCTTGAATTAAAGACTCTAATGCCACTCGATCGCTGTCCGATACTATTAACAAAACTGCCGCTTTTCCCGTGGGTAAATAATCCTTAAGAGCAGTAAAATAAGCGGGAATTGGCCAGGAGTGAACGCTAACCATTTTCTTGACAATGCCATCACTATCACTAAGAGCTTGACCGAATTTAGCGGCGGTGATAAAATCGGCAAAAGTAACGATAAATTCTGCCCAAGGATAACAGGGAGCGAGGGCTATTTCTAACTCGGTAATAATGCCATTGGTTCCGTAGGCATGATTGACTTTTTCTACCTCATCCCCCCGTAGTTCGATAATTTTTGGTTCTGTTTCTAGGGTGACTAACTGCACTGCTTGCAGATTGCCTCTATCCTTCAATTGTCCATAATTAATCGAACCCATGCCCACACTGCCACCCCCGATAAAACCGCCAATTGTCGCCGTCCGATAGGTAGAGGGAGCCATTCTTAATTCCCAACCAATTGCGCGAGCTTGTTTATCAAAAAATGCCATTTTTACCCCCGCTTCTACTCGCGCTGTCCCCGGTTCGATCGAGATAATTTTTGTTAGTTTGGTTGTGTCTAAAATTACTCCGCCCTGCAAGGGAACACATTGACCATAATTACCTGTACCCGCACCTCTAACTGTTAAAGGAATTTGGTATTTAACGCAGGTTTTAGCGATGTCAATAACTTCTTGGCTATTGTGGGGACGAATGACTAAATCAGCCCGTTTATCTTGCAGTTGTGCCTCTAAAATGGGACTAAAATGATAATAATCTAAGGAAAGTTTCGCCACTTGCCCCGGATCGGTGATAATTTCTAGATGGGCAAGTTCTTCAATGAGATTTTGATAGTTAGATTTCATGGTTAGGTAGGGTTTGCTGAAAAGGTATATTGGTGGGGTTAGGAGACAGGAGACAGGAGATTATTTTTATTTGTTCTCCCCATACCCCAATTCATAATTCATAAGTAGGGAGGCACAATTATTTGTAGGATGGGTTAGCGGTAGCGTAACCCATGCGGGCGTTGGGTTTCATGCTTCAACCCAACCTACGTTCATCTTATATTTAATTCCACCCACCTACTTAATTCATAATTCCCTCACTTCCCCCCATACCCTACACCCTACACCCCACACCCTACACCCTACACCCTACACCCTACAACCCAATCAGC
>NZ_JADEVX010000330.1:0-1916 GCF_015207925.1 Microcystis sp. LEGE 00066
GTGCTTTGATGACATCCGAGCCAGACGGCCATTTGCCGTTGAGATAAATTTCCCTCCTGACTAAGTTGGTAGAGCAAGTTTCTTTGTTCTATGTTAAGATGTTGAGGGCTTCGTTTTTGGGTCTGATTTGTTTTTGTTAATGATCAGACAGTACCTGATGAGCCTTTCTTTGTCAACTCTTGAGGTTGATGCGTTTCATTTTTGAATTGGCGCAATAATTCTGGCTCTTCGGTTTGTGTTATGCGATGAACTGGGTTTATAGGGGATGGAATCCTTATGTAGAAAGGCATTTGGCGATTTTTGTCAATTGTTTTTAACCTAAAGCGAACTCATCAATTAAGTCTCTTGCCAGATAAGGATTTAGTCAATTTATGCCCCCCTATCGAACCATACCAAGTAACGAAGAGCCATAATTCTTGACCGAGAGCGAAAACTTTTGTGCTGCACCCAAGCTTCTACGGTAAATCCTTGCGAATAATCTGTATTAGCTGCGGGTAACTGCACATAATAGTCTATGCCATCAAATGCTAGGACAGATTCGATAGCATCCTTCTTGACACTCGTAGTATTTTCCGTTTGACTCATTGTCATTTATCTCCGTAACTAATGGCCAGTTTAAGTTTGAACCTCTTGCATAATTAATTTTTCAGGGTTTAAAGACGGGAAAAATAATGATTAAATGGCCTAAAGTCTGAAATAGCCATTTAACTGATTATTATTCATTCTTAATTCTCCTGACTACTGGCTACTGACTCCGTTCGGCGGTTCGGCTGATCTCACCGTCGAAGCCTGATCTCACGGCCGAAGCCTAACCCCAACAACAATTTTTGATTTTTACAAGAGGTCTTTTGAACTCCACTGCCACTGTGCTGACTATAAAATACCTCATGGGGACTCGGATAGTCAAGGACTTTTTGCGGTCAATGTTTAACATAAGTCGTAATCGTTCAGATAGTTGAACTAAGTCGAGGTATCGCCACTCCGACTCGTCTTCAGAATGGAACGTGATAGTTTCTAATCATTGTGGTCATTGTCCTAAACATTTTCCAAACTTTTACCATTGGGTTCAATGGGAAAGGCAAAAGTAACCAACGCCCCAAAAAGAGAAGTGATAACTAAACCATTTGACGATCCCATCGCACTCATGCGAGAGATTCCCTGTTCATCCAGTTACCTTATCTATTAGGTTTTCACTTAATAGACAGTGGGTAGTCTGTCCGAGGGCTTGAATTTCTGTCCGCCCGAGAGTATTTGCCCGTGCGAGAATGTTTATAGCGGCGTTTTTATCTCTATCCAAGACACACCCACAAGAACAAATATGTCTTCTTACAGATAATGTTTTCTTGACAGGATTGCCACAACTTGAATATTGTTGGCTAGTATATTGTGGATTTACCGCTATCACAAACTTCCCGTGTATTTTCCCACAATAGTCTAAGCAATTGGTGAACATTGACAAGCTTGCATCTGAAATAGATTTAGCAAGCTTAGGATTTTTCACCATATTAGATACCTTCAAGTCCTCATAGACTACCAAAAAATCCGAAAGTTTCTCAAGCCATAGCCTCGCCGTTTTATTAGTTTAAGTTTATTGTTGATTTCCTCGACCCGACCTTCGTTGTCCTTCGCTCGAAATAAGCAATGATTTCTCCAAACCAGTTTCGGATTGTTTGGCAACTCTTGGTAAAAATACTAAGTAGTCATGCAAAATTAATTACCCAAATAAAAAATTAAGAAGTATAATACATGAAAAAACGAAGTAGCAGGAAAATACAATGAGATTGATTAAAGACCTAAACCCCGAGAGCCAGAAAATGCTAGAGAGAATTTATCGAGCTAGTAAACATCATCAAGTAAGAGAGCGAGCGAAATGTATACTCTTAAGTTTTCAGGGAACCACGATAGAAGAATTGAGC
>NZ_JADEVX010000141.1:0-11406 GCF_015207925.1 Microcystis sp. LEGE 00066
GGTGTGGGGTGTGGGGTGTGGGGTGTGGGGTGTAGGGTGTAGGGTGTAGGGTTTTACCGATTTTGAGGCGGTCAATTACCTAATTTTCAGGGAAAAAGTCCCGGAATTTTCCCCCCGATCACTCCCATCGCAGGTACTTTTTGATTTCAAAAAAGTCTAAAGATATTATCCAACAAGGTTTTTAGATTTATTCAGCGAACCCTAGACAGGTAAAGTGGGGTGGGTTAATTTTTAACCCATCCCACAGATCTTATTGCCATCTACCAACTTGAAAATCTAGACTGTTTTTCTCGCTCTAACTCGCTCTACCCTGCGAGGACTGGAGCAATCAAGGAAGTTAGGAACCTCCTGACGACAGTGAGGACAATACCAGTAGGCACGACTAGCCAAAAGGTGACGAAGGGTAATTCCCGAACAAATAGGGCAGCTGTGCATGGATTGTTAGACTAATTTTAAACGTTTTTAAAATTGTCCTACCTCCTGAAATAATCCTAAACAAAATCGCCGCTCTTTAACTCTAACTTGAGGTAGAAACCTAGTATTTCTTTCGATAGATTCCCCAGAAAATACCTAAGGATGAGGACGGAAAAGATGGGAATGTTGCGGGTGATAAAGTTGCGATCGAGTTCCTGTAATCTGGTTTAAAGCGGGACTAATTAGATAAAGGGTAGTTCTAGTTAAATTTTCCCGATGGGTTAATTGGGCCATCTCTGACAGGGGGACAACCCAGATTTTTTCGTCGGGCCAACCGAGACGGAAACAAACGGCCACCTGTTGCTCTGGTGAGTAGTATCGTAGGAGTTTTTCCTGGGCTTTGTCAACGTGACGGGCGGCTAAATATAGGCATAAACTGGCTTTATGAGCGGCTAAAGAGGCTAATTCTTCACTTTCTGGCATGGGAGAGGCTTTTCCTTCCACCCGGGTTAGAATAATTGTCTGGACTAATTCCGGAATCGTTAATTCTAGGGCCAATTTGGCCGCTAATCCTTGGAAGGCACTAATTCCGGGGATTAGCTGAAAGGGGATATCTGCTGCTGTCAAAAGCTCAATTTGTTCTTGGATGGCACTATAGAGACTTAAATCCCCCGATTGCAGTCGCACCACCGCTAAACCCCGACGCACGCGATCGATCATTAAAGGGATAATTTCCTCTAGGGTGATGCTACTGGTGGGAATTAACTCGGCATCTTTAGGAGTGTCCTCAAGAATCTGTTTGGGGACGAGGGAATCAGCAAAGAGGATGACATCGGCTTTTTGGAGAATTTTATAGGCTTTTACTGTCAATAATTCCGGATCTCCGGGTCCTGCACCAATAAAGTAAACGGCCGGGGAGAGCGCAGAGGAGTCAATTAAAGTCATACTAAATCCTGTTTAAAAGGGATATGGGGATGTGGGGATGTGGGGAAGTGGGGATGTGGAGAAATTTCAACTAAAACCCCAAAACCCTAAAACCCCAAAACTCAACCCCGATCATTAACCTGAACATTTGTATTTAATTAGGGTGAATGACTATAATTAATGATAAAGCACGGTCAGCATTGACAATGATTAGCGATCAATCCCTCCCCCCCCAAAATATTGAAGCGGAAGAATCTATCTTAGGTGGTATTTTACTAGATCCAAAAGCGTTAGGTAGAATCAGTGATTTTTTAATTCCAGAAGCTTTCTATGTGAAAACCCATCAAGATATTTATCGTGCGGCGCTTGCTTTACAAGGGAAGGGAAAACCGACGGATTTAATGACGGTTAGCAGTTGGTTACAGGATAATCATCTGCTGGAAGAAATCGGGGGAATGCCGCGATTGTTACAATTAATTGAGCGCACTGTCTCGGCTGCCAACATCGATCGCTATGCTGAATTAGTGATGGATAAATATATGCGTCGTCAGTTAATTTCCACCGGGGGAGAAATTATCGAGTTAGCCAGAGATACGACGCTAGAATTAGAAAATGTTTTCGATGAATCGGAACAAAAGATTTTTCGTCTCACCCAAAAACGACCCCAGGAGGGTTTAATTTTTCTGGGGGATACTTTAATCGAAACTTTTAACGAAATTGAGAAAATGCAGGAGACGACAACTCTACCCGGTATCGAAACTCAATTTTATGATCTCGATGCGATGACCAGTGGTTTACAACCCTCGGATTTAGTTATTATCGCGGGTAGGCCTTCCATGGGAAAAACTTCTTTTGCTCTTAATATTGCCTATAATATCGCTCAACAGAATTTACCCGTGGCTGTCTTTAGTTTGGAAATGTCTAAGGAACAATTAGCCCAACGTTTGTTATCGAATGAGGCTAAAATCGAAAGTAATCGGATTCGATCGGGCCGTTTGGGACAAAATGATTTAGAGAAGGTTCTTGGGGGACTAGAAAAGTTATTAAATTTGCCCATATATATCGATGATAGTGCCAATTTAAGTGTGATTCAAATGCGTTCCCAAGTGCGGCGTTTACAGGCAGAAAAAAAGGGACAAATGGGATTAGTTTTAATCGATTATCTGCAATTAATGGAAGGGGGAGGTGATAATCGTGTTCAGGAACTTTCTAAAATTACCCGCAGTCTTAAGGGTTTAGCCAGAGAAATTCATGCTCCAGTAATTGCTCTTTCTCAGTTAAGTCGCGCTGTGGAATCTCGCAATAATAAAAGACCGATGATGTCCGATTTACGCGAGTCGGGATGTTTAGCGGGTGATAGTTTAGTTGAGTTAGCTGATCCTCGTGCTAAAGTGCCAATTTGTCAGTTAGTGAATTGCTCTAATTTTACGGTTTTTGCTCTTAATGAGGAAACAATGAAATTAGAAAAAGCACTGGTAACTAAGGCCTTTTCCACAGGATTTAAGCCAGTTTTTCGATTAACAACTCGTTTAGGTCGCACGATTAGAGCTACAGCCAATCATCAATTTTTGACTGTCCACGGTTGGCAAAGATTAGATGAATTAAATATTGGTAATTATATCGCTTTACCTCGCTCTCTGAGTAATTCAGACCTAACTTTTAATTGGGATGAAGTTATGGCAATTCAAGCGGATGGAGAGACAGAAGTGTATGATTTAACAGTAGATAAATTGCATAACTTTATTGCCAATAATATCATCGTCCATAATAGTATCGAACAGGATGCGGATTTAATTATGATGTTATACCGAGATGAATATTATAACCCCGATAGTCCCGATCGAGGTGTGGCCGAAGTAATTATTACTAAACACCGTAACGGTCCCACTGGCACAATTAAGCTACTTTTTCAACCAGAATTTACCAAGTTTCTTAATCTTAAACAAAGTCGCTCTAATTAATGAACTACCCCGCCGCAAGCGGACGGGGTATCAGAATCAAAATAGACTCAATTGTAGATTTTGGTGTAGCTGCAGGTATTCTTTATCTTGTTCTTTTACATATCTCGCTATCATACCTTCATCCCCATGCTTTCCTACCGTACTTGCGTAATATCCATCACTCCAAAACTCTCCTCCCCACAACTGCTTTTTCACTTGAGGACACTTTTTGAAAATTTCTCTCGCCGTTATACTTTTAATCATTGTCACTATCCTTGTCACACTATAGGTCGGTACTGATTGCACCAGAAAATGCACATGATCTTTATCCACTCCAATTTCTACAAACTTTATCTCGTATCGTTTTTCCATCTCTAGACAGACTTCTTTCAACAAGCTATCTACCTGTTCGTCGAAAACGGCTTTACGATATTTGGCTGGGAACACTAAATGATATAGCAAAACACTTACATTATGGCTCTTATGGATGTATTCACTCATTTTTCTATTGTACGCCGCGAGCGGCGGGGAATTAGACCCGAAGAGATTAAAATGAAAGCAAATATTAATTATAAAACTCCCAATTGGCTCTTAATACTTTTGGCAATTATCCTAACTCTCGGTGTGGTTTTTCGTTTCGCAAATATCGATAAAAAAATCTATTGGCATGATGAATCCTACACCACCATTAGAACCACTGGTTATCAAGCAAAAGAAATCGCCGACACTATCTTTCAAAATCGTCTTTTATCTACCAGAGAATTAGGAAAATTTCAACAGCTAAAACCTGAAAGTAATGTTTTTGATACAATAAAATCTCTCGCTAAAGAAGACCCTCAACACCCACCTTTATACTTTATTATCTCTCGCTATTGGGAAAAAATATTCGGTTTTTCTCCCGTTTCTTCCCGCAGTTTAGCGATTGTTTTTAGTCTTCTCTCCCTGCCATTTATTTACTATCTATCCCTAGAATTATTTGCGGCAAAGTTAACGGCAATTTTAGCAGTAATTTTCTTGGCACTCTCTCCAGTTGATATAATATTTGCTCAAATGTCCCGTCAGTATAGTCTTTTAGTTTTGTTAACGATAATCAGTCAATTAATGCTGTTAAAATGCTTCAAAAAAACAACTTTTGTTAATTGGTCTTTATACACCGTCGCTAATACTCTCGGACTCTACACCCATCTCTTTTTTATTCTCAACTTATTTGCTCAAGCATCCTTGATACTTTGGTATCTTGTTATGAAACCAGAGCGAAAAAATAACTTGATATTTTTCCTGTTATCTGGGTTAACAATGATAATTTTATATATACCCTGGTTACAGGTTTTTTTAACTAACTCTCAAAGGGCATTTAACTCCACCAGTTGGGCTGCCGTTAACTATCTCGATTGGGGATTGTTCGGTAAATTATGGCTCTTAACTTTTACTTCTCTATTTAGCGATAGTGATTTTGGTTTTAATAACATCTTCACCTATATATATAGACTGATTTTTTTAATCTTAATTATCTATGCTTTTGAGCGAGTTTATCGCTACAATAACCCGATAGTTTTTACTTTTCTGATTACCTCAACCTTTGTACCTTTCCTCGCTTTAGTCATTCCCGATCTAATTTTGACCACCACTAGATCAACTGTCACCCGTTATCTAATTGCCTCCTTTCCCACTATCTATATAACTGTAGCTTTTTTCTTGTCACAATTGCTTAATCAAGGTAAATTTTTAGGTAAAATTATCTTGACTTTTTTGTTAACTGCTAGTATAATATCGAACTTTAATAATGCTCTTTCCGAAACCAGTTGGGCAAAAGTTCCTAGTTATTGGAATGGCGAAGTTGCCAGAAAAATTAATGCTGTACCCAATGCCATTATTATCAGCGACGAAGGTAATGACTGGACTAACTTAGGTGATTTGCTTTCCCTTAATTATCGTCTTAATGCTGATGTACAATACTTCCTGACTACCACTAACCCCGATACCGATAAGTTAAAAGAAGTTCTAGAAATTCCCCAGGCCAACTTATTTCTTTTTCGTCCTTCCAATCGGTTATTAGTGGCCCTAGATCAATTCGATATTCGTCTTGATTATTTCTATCCTCAAGGTCAATTGTGGCGAAGGAAGAAATAGGTAAATATATATTTTGGGTCAATCTAGCCTCAAAGAGTTGAGCAAAGCTGTTATTATAACCAGTTAAAACCGTTAATTCTCACCCTAAAGAAATGACTTTTCTAATTCCGACTAGCGTTTGGCGGCAAATTCTTAAAAAGTTCCCTATACTACTATTCTTAGCATCTTTTCTGATAGTCGTATTCTTAGGCTATTTTTCTACCGCTTTCTCTCAAAGTCGAGATCCTGATATTCGCGGTGTTTGGATTACCACCAACGATACTGCGATGCTGATGGACAGGGATAAACGACAACAGGCGATCGAGCAATTAGTTAATCTTAATTTTAATGCTATCTATCCCGTGGTCTGGAATTCCGGTTATGCTCTCTATCCTAGCGCGATCGCGAAACGGGAAGGAATACAGCCTTTTGTGCCTAAGGGAGCGCAGGGACAAGATATCTTGGCAGAATTGGTGGAACAAACCCGTGGCAGGGGATTATTGGTCATTCCTTGGTTTGAATTCGGATTTATGGCCCCTCCCACCTCAGAATTAGCCTTAAAACATCAGGACTGGTTAACCCAAAAACGCGACGGGGGAACCACTTGGGTGGGGGCAGCCGGTGAGGTGGTGTGGTTGAATCCCTTCCGTCCCGAGGTGCAGAATTTTCTGCGGGAGTTAGTCTTGGAAGTGGTGGGACAATACGATATTAACGGCATCCAATTCGACGATCATCTGAGTTTACCGAATGAATTCGGCTATGATCCCTATACTATCGCTCTTTATCAACAGGAAACCGAAAAAACACCTCCGGCTAACCCCCGGGATCCCGAATGGACAAAATGGCGGGCCGATAAAATCACCGCTTTTCTGGCTAATCTCAAAGAATCAATTCAGGCAATTAAACCGAATATACTGCTTTCGATCGCCCCTAATCCCTACGAATTCGCCTATAATGGTCATTTACAGGATTGGCTCGCTTGGGTGCGGCAAGGATTAGTCGATGAGTTAATCGTACAGGTTTATCGTCCCGATCTGCCCAGTTTTCTCAAACAATTAGAGCGTCCCGAAATTCAAGAAACCCAGCAAACTATCCCCACCGGTGTGGGGGTTTTAACCGGTTTACGCAATCGACCGATTGCCCTACCCTTGATTGAAGAAAAGGTATTGGCTGCTCGTCAACGGGGTTTAGGGGTGATTTTCTTCTTTTATGAAAGTCTCTGGCAGCAAGCCTTGGAACCTCCAGAAACCAGAAAAGCGGCAATTCAAGCAATGTTTTCGCAACCCATTACTCCCCGTCTTCCCGTGGTGGACAATCTCCCCTTAGTTAGTACGCCTGAACCTGTTTATCAGCCAGAACTAACCCCCACACCTCCCCCCTTAGCGCCGGACGGTATCGAAATTCCTGTAATTCCCCCTCCGGGTAGTTAATAGCAATTTTTGCCCAGAGAAATTACAGATCAAATCATCGAATTTAAGTCCCCCTTTTTCCCTTTTTTTTAACAGGGATGGAGATGCTGGGGGGATGAAAATTTTTTTAGTCAGATTTTGGAGAATTGGTATGAGTTAGACTTACTCATTCTCCGTATTGACATCTCAAACTGAATTGCTATGGTAAATCCCTTGATAGATAGGCATTTCAGTGTTTCAATCGGGACTCACTTCTGTGAAAACCGCTATATACAAACTCTATTAATTGCACCATAATTAAACTCAAATAATATTTTATTTAGGTGGAATAGGAAGATGAAATTTATCGATAAACTAATAAATTATCATCACCTAAACCACTTTCTAGCCTAATTAATAGGGCCATTTCCAGTTAGTAATCTCGTCCTTATCGATGCCATTGGTAAAAGCATAATCGAGATTATCGATAATGGCATTTTTCATCCGTTCTTTCACATGACCAGCAGCAGAACCTAATTTTGGCACGCGATCAATCACATCAATTACTAGATGAAAACGATCAACTTGGTTACGAATCGCTAATTCTAGGGGAGTATTAATATTCCCTTCTTCTTTGTAACCACGCACATGAATACGTTCTTGATTACTGCGACGGTAGGTAAGTTTATGAATCAGCCAAGGATAACCGTGGAAATTAAAGATAATTGGCTTATCAGGGGTAAATAAACTATCAAAATCCCGTTCTGATAAACCATGGGGGTGTTCACTTTCCGACTGTAATTTAAACAGATCAACCACGTTGATAAAGCGAACTTTTAAGTAGGGGAATTCCTCCCGTAGAATTGCCGTTGCTGCCAAAGATTCTTTAGTGATAATATCCCCACAGCAAGCCATAATTACATCTGGTTCATCGGGATTTGTTCCATCATCATCGTTACTGGCCCAATCCCAAATACCGATACCTTTGGTGCAGTGTTTAATTGCTTCTTCAATGGTCAAATATTGCAGGTGTTTCTGTTTATCAGCAACGATAATATTAGTGTAATCCTTGCTCTTGAGACAGTGATTAGTCACACTTAATAAACAGTTACCATCGGGGGGAAGATAAACCCGCACCACGTCGGCACTTTTATTGGTTACTAAATCGATAAAACCGGGGTCTTGGTGACTAAACCCGTTGTGATCCTGCCGCCAAACCACCGAGGATAATAAGAGATTCCAAGAGGAAACAGAAGCACGCCAAGGCACATGATTTTTGCAGATATCGAGCCATTTAGCGTGTTGGTTGAACATGGAATCGATAACGTGAGCAAAAGCCTCGTAGGAGTGAAATAAACCGTGACGACCGGATAATAAATAACCCTCTAACCAACCGACTAAAGTATGTTCACTCAGCATCTCCATCACACGACCATCGGGAGATAATTGGCTACCATCTAAATCCTCCGGATAGGTATCAGCTAACCAAGCTTTTTTAGTCACTTCATAGAGAGCCGCTAAACGATTAGAAGCAGTTTCATCCGGACCAAAGACGCGAAAATTAGTCATATTATTTCGCATGACATCCCGCAAAAATACCCCCATCACTCCCGTGTTTTCCGCTTCCACCTGGCCCGGGTGGGTGACATCTACGGCATACTGACGAAAATCGGGCATTTTTAGGTCTTTACGCAGCAATCCGCCATTAGCGTGGGGATTAGCACTCATGCGACGATGACCAATAGGAGCGAGTTCTTTAAATTCCGGCTTAAATTGACCTGTGGTATAGTCAAATAATTCCTCCGGGTTATAGCTTTTCATCCACTCCTCTAATTTTCTCAAGTGGTCGGGGTTTTCCTGCATAGCACCCATGGGGACTTGGTGAGCGCGCCAGAATCCTTCTACTTTATGACCATCAACGTTTTTCGGACCCGTCCAACCCTTGGGGGACCGCAGGATAATCATCGGCCAAGGGTAACGTTTAGCCACTCCCGTGCTGCGAGCTTCCTGTTGATAGGAGCGAATCTGATTGATACAGTGTTCTAGGGTGGCGGCCATTTTTTGATGGCAGTGCATGAGGTCTTCATCTTCCTTACATTCGACGATGTAGGGAGTGTAACCGTAACCAACAAAGAGACTTTCTAACTCGTGGGTCGAAATACGGGAGAGAATGGTGGGATTAGCGATTTTATAACCGTTTAAGTTTAAAATTGGCAGTACCGCACCATCGCGAATCGGGTTAAGGAATTTATTCGAGTGCCATGCGGTAGCAAGGGGACCGGTTTCTGCTTCCCCATCACCCACCACCACGGCCGTAATTAGGTCGGGATTGTCAAAAACAGAACCGTAGGCATGGGAAACACTATAACCCAGTTCGCCGCCCTCATGGATAGAACCGGGGGTTTCGGGGGTGACGTGACTACCGATGTGACCGGGAAAAGAAAATTGTTTAAAGAATTTTTGTAATCCTTCCTCGTCTTCACTTTTATCGGGGTAAATTTCCGAATAGGTTCCTTCTAGATAAACCGGACCGAGTACCCCCGGCGCTCCATGGCCGGGACCGGCCATAAAAATCATATCGAGGTCGTATTTTTTGATTAAACGGTTGAGGTGAACGTAGGTAAAACTTAAGGCCGGACTTGCTCCCCAGTGACCAAGTAAGCGATACTTAACGTGTTCGGGTTTAAGATGTTCTTTGAGCAGGGGATTATCGCGTAGATAAATCATACCTACAGCTAAATAGTTACAAGCGCGCCAATAGGCATGGGTTTTATAGAGTTCGTCTTGAGAAAGGGGATTTTGCTCTGTTAAGGGTCTTTCTGGTGCGGATACCATGAATATTTCTCCAATATCTATGAAGTATGAGATTAAGAGAGTTGATAGACAATTTCTCCAGATTATCGAGAGGGTTAACCCTCGGTCAGTTTTCAAACTGTAATCAAGAGTCTAACCTTTCGGAGCGTAAAAAACTATTAAAATAAGCTATATTTTGCCAATCCGGCTAGGGGAATTTATGTCAGTCGGGCGGGGTTTTTAACTCGCTTTTAAAGGCATATTAATATGTTCTTAACTTAGGAATCCACAAATTCTCAGGAAGCTTTTAATTATTTTTTAATGTCAACTTTTCCCAAAAGGCTATATAATCAGATTCTCGTTGGTCGGCAAGGGCCTAATCAGGTTTTCTCGATGCCGGTGGTAGGGATGAGTAGGATAGCAAATTGATGATTTTTTATCTTGGAAGGACTGAAACTTAAAATCTTTCTATACTTCATCTAGCGATCAACAAAAGCTGATTAGCATATATAGTGATTCTCTACAGGCTAATCAATTCTCAAATGATTTTTTCTTGATCGTGCCTAAGCTTATCGCAGCTGCAAAGGAGTTTTTTTCATGACAAAAGTAAGAGTCGCCATCAACGGATTTGGTCGTATCGGTCGCCTCGTTTTTAGGGCGGGTATCCAAAATCCTGATTTCGAGTTTGTTGGTATCAATGATCTCGTCCCCCCCGATAATATTGCCTATCTGCTCAAATACGACTCCACCCACGGACGTTTTCAGGGTACGGTAGAAGCGAAGGAAGATGGCATCGTCGTGGATGGTAAGTTTATCCCCTGTTACTCGATTAAAGACCCCGCTCAACTACCCTGGGGTGCAACCGGGGCCGATTATGTGGTCGAGTCCACCGGTTTATTTACCACCGCCGAAGGAGCAGGAAAACACCTAGAAGCCGGGGCCAAACGGGTGGTTATCTCGGCACCCACCAAAGATCCCGACAAAATTCGTACTATTGTACTAGGCGTTAACGACAATGAGTACGATCCCGCTAAGGATCTGATCGTCTCTAACGCTAGTTGTACCACCAATTGTTTAGCCCCGATCACCAAAGTTATTAACGATAACTTCGGACTAGCGGAAGGATTAATGACCACAGTACACTCGATGACCGCCACTCAACCCACCGTCGATGGTCCATCGAAAAAAGATTGGCGCGGTGGTCGCGGCGCTGGTCAAAATATTATCCCCTCCTCCACGGGGGCAGCCAAAGCAGTAACCCTAGTTATTCCTTCCCTCAAAGGCAAATTAACCGGTATGGCCTTCCGTGTGCCAACTCCCAACGTTTCGGCGGTGGATTTGACCTTTAAAACCGAAAAAGCCACCAGTTACGAGGAAATCTGCGCCGCTATGAAAGCCGCCAGCGAAGGACCGATGAAAGGTATCCTCGGTTATACCGATGAGGAAGTGGTATCGAGTGACTTTATCACTGACCCCCGTTCCAGTATCTTTGATGCTAAAGCCGGCATTCAACTTAATGCCAATTTCTTTAAGGTCGTCTCTTGGTACGATAACGAGTGGGGTTACTCCTGCCGGATGTTAGACCTAATGAAAATGATGGCAGCTAAGGAAGCAACCCTAGTAACAGCCTAAATCAGTTATCAGTTATCAGTTATCAGTTATCAGTAAACAGTAACCAGTGAAAAGACAGCACTGTTCATGCCATTATTAGGGTGCATCCCACATTTGCAGGAACACCGATAATCAGCAATTATCAGTGACTTTTAAATTATTACAGATATATCAGCAGCTGTCTGTAAGCATCCCACCGAAAAACTAATGCGCGGGGGGGTTTGGGG
>NZ_JADEVX010000331.1:0-1907 GCF_015207925.1 Microcystis sp. LEGE 00066
AACTAAAACCCCAAAACCCCAAAACCCCAAAACCCCAAAACCCCAAAACCCCTAAATCCCTATCTCCTGTCTCCTGAATGCTGACTCCTGATCACTGCCAATTACTGATCAATAGTCTTTAAATAGGGTTGGCTGAATAAATCTAAAAACCTTGTTGGGTAAGACTTTTAGACCTTTTGACCATCAAAAAGTAATGGATCTGGGAGTGATCGGGGGAAAAATTCCTGGACTTTTTCCCTGAAAATTAGGTAATTGACCCCCTCAAAACCAGTAAAACCCCACACCCCACACCCTGCCCCCAGGAAAAACTTTTTCAGCAGACCCTAAATAATGTCATCCTCAAATTTATAACCGACACCGACCACAGTTTTGATAAAGATCGGATTAGCAGGATCGGGTTCTACTTTTTTGCGTAAGCGTCGGATATGGGTATCTACTACCCTTTCATCGCCAAAAAAATCATTTCCCCAGAGATTATCGATTAATTGGGTGCGACTCCAGACGCGATTGGGATAACTGACAAAGGTAGCTAATAAATTAAATTCTAAGGTGGTTAAATCGAGGGTTTCCTCTGGCATTCCCTCCAATTTACGAAGAGCAGAATGTTGATCTAAGTCGATAATAAAATGACGGCTGCGATGGAGTTGTTGGGGTTGACTATCGTGTCTTAAACTACGTCTTAATAAGGCTCTTACGCGAGCGGTTAATTCCCGGGGACTAAAGGGTTTGACCATATAATCATCGGCTCCCGTAGATAGACCGATAATGCGATCAATTTCTTCTCCCCTAGCGGTTAACATTAAAATATAGGGGTCTTTTGTCCCCGGTTTTTGGCGAATTCTAGCACACAATTCCAGTCCGTCTAATTCCGGTAACATTAAATCTAAAATAACTAAGTCTGGTTGCTTTTGATAAAATAGTTCTAGTCCTACCCTACCATTATAAGCCAGATGACAAGTAAAGGACTCCCGCTCTAAAGTTTGCTGAATCAAATGGGCGATTTCAATTTCATCTTCGATAATAATGATATCCATACAAGGGAAAAAGTTTACAAATATCTAGGCAGATTTTAACATATTAAAGGCCGATTCAAGTCTGAATTGCATCACTATCTGATCTACCTTTATAGAATACCTCATTCGGGGTCTGATAGTCAAGATATTTTCGAGGACGATTGTTAATCAAGTTGAAGCAGCAGCGATTGCTTTCTATCATCAACAAACTGATTGGCCAGTAGTGCAAACTCTGGTCTGTGATCATGCTTCCCAATTCAAATTACTGACTGATAATATTACTTTGTGTTGGGTACATGAGGAACGACATTATAAGAAGTTGACTCCTTATGTTGCTTGTCACCAAAAAGCTCTTGATCAATTGCTGGATGATTTCTGGGATTACTACCGAGACTTGCTGGCTTACAAAGATGCACCCAGTCAACAGATAGCAGCAAAACTCCGATCTGAGTTTTGGAAACTTTTCGATACTCAAAGCGGTTATCAACAGTTGAATGAGCAAAAACAATTAACACTGCTGAAAATTTCGGAGTTGCTTTTAGTCTTAGAGCATCCCGAATTGCTCTTGCATAATAATCCGGCGGAGTTAGCTGCTAGGACGATGGTGCAGCGACGTAATATTAGTTAGGGACTTGCGCTTTGATAATGTGCCATCTGGCTGGTCTGGTTCTTCTACAGAGCGATTTTCTGGCTGGGATATTATTCCTACGCAAGTCCCTTATGCTACTCAAACTCTGACAGAGGACTCAGGCTTGGGATGCTTTTATCCCACATTCCGCACCCTCAACTGTCACAGATCAAAAAAGCCATTAAAGTAGTACATAATAACTAAAATTAATTCAAAGGTTAAAAGGGTTAATGAGAATATATAGCATTAAAAGGGGTATGGAGCGA
>NZ_JADEVX010000142.1:0-11344 GCF_015207925.1 Microcystis sp. LEGE 00066
AGAGGGAATGTTATCCATCTCGGAATGGTTGGCAAAATCCTCCAGTGTTTTTACTAAGAGTTGTCAAACAATCCGAAACTGGTTTGGAGAAATAATTAGTTATTTCGAGCGAAGGACAACGAATGGGGTGGTCGAGGGAATCAACAATAAACTTAAACTAATAAAAAGAAGAGGCTATGGCTTTAGAAACTTTCGGGATTTTTGGGTTAGAAGTATGTTGTCTTGGCATCTTGTATGTTGATTTAGCATAAAGAGTAACGAAGAGCCTAAAAAATCCAATGTTAGTGCAAGAATATAGGATTGGGACATTCAAAAACCTTGCATTATTCTTTTTGTAGTACACAGACTGGTACAAAAAAAAGAAGGGCAACAAAGCCTGAAATGACCGGCTGCTGACTCCTGACGACCGGCTACTGACTCCTAACCCCACCAACAAACTTTTTCAGCAAACCCTATTTAAGTGATTTTGTCAAGAAAATGAGCGAATTAAAATCCCAAATCACCGCTATTGATCATCAACTTTCCAAACGCCCGATCGCTCTCGATCCCGCAGGATATTTTATTATTTATCTCGACCGAGAAGCAGGGTTAATCTGTGCCAAACATTACAGCAATATTATCAACGAAAAAGGTTTAGCCGTCGATCCAGAAACGGGAAAAGTTATCGGTGTTAGGCAAAAACTTGATCGCAATCCTGAGACTATTTACACTGCCAGAACTGCCAAAGAATTAGCCGTCAAAGTGATCGAAGAAACCCAACCTTGTCCAATTACTATGTTCGATCATGCTGCTTATTTAGGTCGAGAATTCACCCGCGCTGAATACGCTTTAATCACCGGGGAAGAATATATTCAGGATTAAAGATTGGGCTTTTCAGTGTTGCCAAAGGCACGGCGTAGCCGTCCAGTAAACAGTAAACAGGGATAAAGATGAAGATAAATAAATAACTTAAAACTTACATCTGATAACTGATAACTGATAACTGTTAAACCGTGCCTTTAAATAAACCTTGAGGGCGGAATAATAACAGCAAGATCATAATTAATAAAGCCACGGCTAATTTATAATCAGAACCAATTAAGGGAACACTAATTTCTTGAGCAACACCAATAATTAAAGCCCCAGCAATCGCTCCGTAGGGATTACCAATACCACCTAAAATAACGGCCGCAAACATTGGTAAGATTAAAAACCAGCCCATATTGGGACGTACTCCCCCGGTAATTAACCCGAACATCCCTCCAGCTAAAGCAGTTAAAACTCCGGTAATTATCCATGTCCAGAAGACAACCCATTCGACGTTAATTCCAGTTACTCTAGCTAAATCGTTGCTGTCAGCTACGGCACGCATTGCCTTACCGATCTTAGTTTTTTGTAATAAAAAATGGAGGGCAATAATAACTATAATTGCCAAACCAATAACTAACAAGCGATCGAAAGCTACTTTAATACCAAAAATTTCTGTAGCGGTCATCACAGGCAGATCGTAGCGTTGATTACTGCCGCCCCAGATCATTAAAATACCATTGCGAAGAAATAAAGCCAAACCGATCGAAATAATAATTAAAGTGGTAGAGTCAGCCCGTCGATCGCGCATAGGTTTCCATAATAATCTCTCGGCAATGAGCATGGCAATAGCTGTCACCGCTGCCCCCACCGGCATTGCTAACCAGAGATTAATCCCTTGAGCATTTACCAGCCAAGTTATGTAAGCACCTAAAGTCATAAAATCGCCGTGGGCAAAATTAGACAGACGCAAAATGCCACAGGTAAGGGTTAAACCGACAGCAGCCAGAGCAATAATACTACCGACGGCTAAACCATTAAATAAAAGTTGTGGTGTATCCATCAAACCTCTTGTATAAATCAAAAATTGTCCTTAGAAATAGGAGTCAGGAGAGAGAAAACTAATTAACTTTTGTCTTTTACTTTATTTAACTGAAAGCTGAGGGCCTGTGGCTTAAATATTTTTGTTTAGACCAAATTGCATGACAGTATAAGCTCAGACAGCTATTATAAAGGTTTCTGTGCCGGCAATTTCTGGCGGCCAGCGGAAAGCTGACGGCTGATGGCTTACTGCTATAAAATCAAGAATGCCCACTGATGGAATTTTCCGCCAATGAAGACTATCTTTCGATTAGCGATCGCTTTTTTTGTCTTACTACTTATCCTCTCTCCTGTCAATGCCTTAGCTGCCAGTTCTGCTGCTGTCACAGGAGCCAATGCCAGTTATGAAAACCAGAATCTGACAGGAAAGGATTTTTCGGGACAAAATTTGCAATCTGCCCAATTTACTAACGTTAATCTGCAAGATTCTAACTTTAGCTCTGCCGATTTGCGCGGGGCAGTGTTTAACGGAGCCTCTATCATCGAAGGCAACTTTCATGGAGCGGACTTAACCAATGGGTTAGCCTATCTGAGTACCTTTAAAAATTCCGATTTAAGCGATGCCATTTTTGCCGAAGCGATCATGCTGCGCACCATTTTCGAGGGAGTCAATATCAACGGTGCTGATTTTAGTTTTGCCGTGCTTGACGCTCAACAAATCAAAAATCTCTGTGAAAGAGCCGAGGGTGTCAACTCAAAAACCGGCGTCTCTACCCCGGAATCTTTAGGATGTGATCAATGATGCAAACAAGGGTTGGTGTTATTGGTGGTGGACAATTAGCTTGGATGATGGCACAGGAAGCCAAGAAATTAGGCATTTCTCTGATTGTACAAACACCACACCCCGACGATCCCGCCGTTGCTTTAGCTGACGGGGTTGTCTTTGCGGAAATAGCTGACGTGGAAGGCACAAAAAAACTAGCTCAACATTGTGATCTGATCACTTTTGAAAATGAGTTTGTTAATTTAGATGCCCTAGAAGAATTAGCGGCCACAGGAGTTAAATTCTATCCTAGTTTGGCAAATCTGCGCCCCCTATTGGATAAATACGAGCAAAGATGTTATTTGCGCTCCCTAGGGTTGCCTGTGCCTGATTTTTGGGCGATAGATAATTTGTCCCAATTAGAAAATTATCCTTTTCCGCTAGTGCTGAAAGCGCGACGACACGGTTATGATGGTCAAGGAACCTTTATTATCCGCACTCCTGAAGAATTAAACGCCAAAAAGCCGGAATTAGAGCGTCTTGACTTGATGTTAGAAGCTTATATTCCCTACGAGCGCGAATTAGCCATCGTTGCCGCTAGGGGATTAACTGGGGAAATCGTCACCTATCCCGTGGTAGAAACCCATCAAGAGGAGCAAGTCTGTCACTGGGTAATCGCTCCCGCCGCTCTTAACCAATCTTTACAGGCTCAAACCGAATCTATCGCCCATCATCTGTTAAGTAGTTTGTCGGCGGTGGGTGTTTTCGGGATGGAATTATTTGTCACTTCCCAGGGAGAGGTATTGATTAATGAAATCGCTCCCCGTACCCATAATTCTGGTCATTACAGCCTTTCTGCCTGTCTTACCTCCCAATTTGCTCTACAACTGCAAGCAGTGGCTAATTTGCCCCTCGGAGCCACGGATTTAAAATCTGCCGGGGCAGTCATGGTTAATCTATTGGGTTTTGAGGATAGTGACGGTGATTATGGCGAAAAAAGAGCAGTTTTAGCGGCAATTCCAGACGCTCACGTTTTTTGGTACGGTAAAAAATCCCGTCCCGGTCGAAAATTAGGCCATGTCACCCTCTTAAGGGATACAAGCGATCGCTCTGAGTTATTAGCCCTAGCAAAACAGATAGAAAAGCTTTGGTATGGTTGTTAGGGAAGTGGGGTGTATTTTCAGTAAACAGTAATCAGTGAACAGTAATCAGTAAACAGTGAACTGATAAATGATAACTGATAACTGATTCAGTAAACCCTAATTAAAAGACTTTTTTGATTGCCTCGGCCAGTTTTTGACTAATTAACTCGTTACCGTCTCGGCTAAGATGAATATTATCGCGATAGAGGGAATCAGGATTAGAATGTGCTTGAAAAATGGGCAGAAAATCTAGATAAAAAATCTGCTGGTTGCTGGTGAAATCCGCTAGTCTTTGACGGGCTTTTAATTCATAATCTCGCCCCTGTTTTTGGGCTTCGCGAATGAGGGGGGTAATAGCGATAATTAAACTGGCTTGATTAGCCTGAGCAAGGGCTTGAATTTGGGCAAGAGCGGTTAAATTATTGCCCACTCGATCGCCTCCTTCTTGCACTGGTGACAGGGGAGGATAACGCTTAAAATATCGATCGGACAATTCGATTAAAGCTAAAGCTGGCCGGCGAGCGGGATAATTAATTTCTCGTCCCACCACCGCCGAACTAGGAGCTAAAGCGAACAGATCATCGGTGTTCATTAATAACACAATCACCTGAGATTCAAAGGTGCCGAAACGTCGCAGATAGGCCAATTGATTGCGCGGTCCCCAAGAATTAGCCGAAGCATTGAGAACTTGCACCGAACCTGTCAGATTCTGTCCTAAACTTTTGGTGATTAAAGCAGCAATGGTCTCTTTTTGATCTGTCCACCAGGAGCCATTAGCGATCGAATCACCGATTAACATTATTCTCGTCGTCTCTGGGGGCCTTTGGGGTGTAATCGGATCGCTCCGCATCGAATACTGATTAACGGCGATAAAATTGGAAAACCGGCGCGTTTGTTGATTAGGAGCCAAAAGATAGCCAATTTCGGCATCGGCTTTGTAAATAAGCGGATTACCGAACCCGAAGACAATTCTTAAAATAGCCTCAAGGAGAAGGCCAAGAAGGAAAAGAACGCCTAGAATGATTAAAGACAGCCGAATGATACCAATTTCTAATAACACGGATAGATGAGAGTTCGCTAATTTATGATCCGAAAGTGTCTCATACCTTATCCATCTCATGAAAAGGAGTTAAAAGCAATGTCAGACTTAAATCGTGGCATCATGAAATTCGAGGGAGCCGATAAACCGGCAGTAGTGGCGATATCGTCGATTATCGTTATCGGTAGTATTATTGCTCTGATCCTTTGGGCAATGAAAGTCGCCTACATCTAGTTAACTAAGTGGGTGGGTGGAATTAAATATAAGATGAACGTAGGTTGGGTTGAAGCATGAAACCCAACGCCCGCTCATGTTACGCTACCGCTAACCCATCCTACAAATAATTGTGCCTCCCTACTGAGAATAATTTCCCTCACTTTTTGGCATCACTCGGTTTAAATTTCCTGCCGTCACGATCTCACCTCTTGTCCCCTTGAGCTTGTAGGATAGGGTCAAGGGAGAAATTGCTAGTTCCCTCTATTGCGCTTGCTAGTCACACTCGACTCGAAACAGATCATCGATGAGCAGATCAACTTCTGTTTTAACAGAACTGTTGCAGTTACTCCCCCAATGGCGATCGCAGATGTACTTCAAAGCATCCCTGACCGCGCTATCCCACGCCATGGAGGATCAGGTTTTAGCGGAAGACGATCAACCGTTAGTGATTGCCAGTTTTCAGCGTGAGCGCTTTTATCGTCAAGAGGCCCATCGCTACCGACGCATTGCCCACAAAAGCGGGCAAGTTTATGTTTTGTCCGCCCCAGAAACCGATTTTAAGCATAGTTCCGACGTTTACGAGACGATCGCTTTTCAACCGGACGACAGTTTAGCCCAAGAATGGCATCTAGTGGTTATCAGTCGCCATTATGCTAGTTGTTTAATCTGTCGGGAGCGAACCCATCTGGTAGCCGAAGGGGAAAATAGGGCAGCTATGGATAATAATCGCCGTTTTGAGGGGATTTGGACGAGTGATCGCCATGTGAGTCAACAGGCCGCCCAAATTCTCTTAAATCATATTCTCGATTATCGTCCCGAACTGGCGGACAAAATTAGGCGCGCTCAAGAAGAATACCTGATCTGTGAACTGACGGATAGGGATCATCAAGAGGAACCGGATCCCTTTGTCCAGCGATTGGTCACTTATTTGCAAGCGGGACAGTATAAACTGCTGAAAGCCAATCGTTCCCTGGCATCGAAAGAACACAAAGAAAGACTGATCAACTCGGTGACAGCGGCGATCCGTCGTTCCCTCGATCCGGAAGATATCCTCCAGGTGGCAGTGCGGAAATTGGGGGAGGGATTGGGAGTCTGTCGCTGCGTGGTCTATCGTTGTAAGGAAGCCGACATTAACGCCATCATCGAACACGAATTTTTAAACTCCGGCATTAGTTCCATCAAAGGACAAAAATGGCCTCTGAAAAATAATCCTCTTTTTCAGGAAGCGCTGGAATTGAGAGAATCCCTGAAAATTGAAGACGCTATTCACGATCCCCGTCTCCCCGGGGATTCCATTCAAAATCTGGTGCGGGAATGTTCCATCTATTCCTGGTTATTAGTACCGATTTTTTACCAAAGTCGTCTCTTGGGAATGTTGGAACTGCATCACTGTGGACCCTATACCACCACTTGGAAAAGCGAGGATGTCGCCCTGGTGGACGCGGTGGCCACTCAAATCGGAGTCGCCCTCATTCAAGCAGAAGCCTACGCTAATTTACAGGATTTAAATGAACAATTAGCCGCCCTCGATCGCACTCGTTCTAATTTAGTCGCCATTACCGGCCACGAATTACGCACCCCCTTGTCCACCATTCAAGTCTGTCTAGAAAGTTTGGCCTCGGAACCGGATATGCCGGCAGAAATGCGCCAAATTATGCTTGATACTGCTCTGAAAGATGCGGAACGAATGCGTAAATTAATCCAAGATTTTTTAACTCTTTCCAGGTTAGAAAGTGGCCGGGTTAATTGGAATCCTGAAGCTTTATCCTTATCGGAATGTGTGGAATTAGCCATCAGTCACGTTCACTCCCGCAATCTCGACAACGAAAATCCAAAAAGCAGAAGCCTACGCTAATTTACAGGATTTAAATGAACAATTAGCCGCCCTCGATCGCACTCGTTCTAATTTAGTCGCCATTACCGGCCACGAATTACGCACCCCCTTGTCCACCATTCAAGTCTGTCTAGAAAGTTTGGCCTCGGAACCGGATATGCCGGCAGAAATGCGCCAAATTATGCTTGATACTGCTCTGAAAGATGCGGAACGAATGCGTAAATTAATCCAAGATTTTTTAACTCTTTCCAGGTTAGAAAGTGGCCGGGTTAATTGGAATCCTGAAGCTTTATCCTTATCGGAATGTGTGGAATTAGCCATCAGTCACGTTCACTCCCGCAATCTCGACAACGAAAATCCAAAAATTAGCAATCTTGTCCCCCCTAATCTGCCCTTTGTTTTAGCCGATGGCGAGTGGTTGGTGGAATTACTCTCCAAACTTCTCGATAATGCCTGTAAGTTTACCGGACGGGAGGGAAATGTCTCGATCGAAGTCGCTTCGGGAAAACCAAAAACCCTAGAAGTGACGATTTCTGACACCGGACGCGGGATCGAACCCAATCTTTTAGAACAGGTTTTCGATCGCTTTTACCAAGAGGAGGGGGCCCTGCAACGAAGTACTGGGGGAACCGGTTTAGGACTGGCTATCTGTCGTCAGATCGTTAATGGTTGGGGCGGCGAAATTTGGGCAGAATCCCAGGGCAAAAATAACGGCAGTCAGTTTCATTTTACTATTCCAATATTTAAAGATAAAACTAACGATAATCCCCCAAATACCGCTCCGAAAAAATCCCCCCGTCGTGCTGCCAGTAAACGTAAATAGCGGCCGGTTGCCCGTTTAGTTTTGGCTCTTTGCTCGTGACTTCCTATTCCTTTTCTTCATCAAAAACTAAACAAAAAAGCATTAAAAAAGAAACATCCAATCCCCAAGATATATAATAAACTTAAAAGAGTAATCAATTAGTCGTTTTTAGGTGAAAAAATTATGGGACGCGCCAAGAGAGTGGTTTTAGCTTATTCCGGAGGAGTCGATACTTCCGTCTGTATTCCCTATCTCAAACAGGAATGGGGAGTGGAAGAAGTGATTACCCTAGCCGCCGATTTAGGACAGGGAGACGAATTAGGACCAATTCAAGAAAAGGCTCGGCGCTGCGGAGCGATCGAATCCTTAGTGGTCAATGCTCAGGAAGAATTCGTCAAAGAATACGCTTTTCCCTCAATTCAAGCTAATGCTCTCTACGAAAATCGTTATCCCCTTTCTACCGCCCTGGCTCGTCCTTTAATCGCTAAATTATTAGTAGAGGCCGCCGAGAAATACGGGGCCGATGCCGTCGCTCACGGTTGCACTGGCAAAGGTAACGATCAAGTGCGTTTTGATGTGGGCATTATGACCCTTAATCCTAGTTTAAAAGTTC
This sequence comes from Microcystis sp. LEGE 00066, assembly GCF_015207925.1. Taxonomy (NCBI): domain Bacteria; kingdom Bacillati; phylum Cyanobacteriota; class Cyanophyceae; order Chroococcales; family Microcystaceae; genus Microcystis; species Microcystis sp. LEGE 00066. Next base: position 8,237 of record NZ_JADEVX010000142.1, read on the forward strand.
TCGCTCCCGCCCGGGAATGGGGCATGAGCCGGGAAGAAACCATCGCCTACGGGGAAAAATTCGGGATCGAGTCTCCTGTGAAAAAATCCTCGCCTTTTAGTATCGATCGTAACCTGTTGGGCCGCAGTATTGAAGCCGGTCCCTTGGAAGATCCGATGACGGAACCCCCGGAAGAAATCTATCTAATGACCAAAGCGATCGCCGATACTCCCAACGAGCCGGAATACGTCGATATTGGTTTTAATCAGGGTATTCCTGTCAGTTTAAACGGAGAAAATCTCGATTCTGTCACGCTAATTAGTCAATTAAATGACCTAGTGGGTAAACACGGTGTTGGTCGTTTAGATATGATCGAAAACCGGGTAGTGGGAATTAAATCGCGAGAAATTTACGAGGCCCCGGCTTTATTAGTTTTAATTGATGCTCACCGGGACTTAGAAAGTTTAACTTTAACTGGAGATGTTACCCAATATAAACGGGGAATTGAAGATACCTACGGACAGTTAATTTATAAAGGATTGTGGTACAGTCCCTTAAAGGAAGCGATCGATGCTTTTATCCTCAAAACCCAAGAACAGGTAACGGGATCGGTGCGAGTCAAACTGTTTAAAGGTAACGCTAAAGTGGTCGGTCGTCAGTCAGTCAATTCTATCTATTCTCCCGATTTAGCTACCTACGGAGCCGAGGATCAATTTGATCATAAAGCTGCTGAAGGTTTCATCTATGTTTGGGGATTACCCAGCAAAGTTTGGGCCGAAAAAACTAGAGGAAAGTAATCAACAATCCTCTGCTAATACCGTTAATAATTATTATTGTAGGAGCGAAGGCAATTCGTCCCTACAATAATATACATCTTGCATAATTTTTTTATGGTATAATGGAAATCTTGGTTCTTCGGTTTGTGTTATGCAATGGACTGGGGTTATAAGGGATGGAACCCTTATGTAGAAAGGCATTTGGCGATTTTTGTCAATTGTTTTTTATCTAGAGCGAACTCATCAATTAAGTCTCTTGCCAGAGAAGGATTTAGTCAATTTATGCCCCCCTATCGAACCATAACAAGTAACGAAGAGCCGAAATCTTTACCTTTTTTAGCGTTTGAGATGCTCTCACCCCGATGTACCAATTAACTAATTTTCCCCAAAAAATTAGTTAACCCAGCATTATAACATATAATTAATTTGCAAGAGTTCTAATGCTTTCTGGGAAAATGTACTGGAATTATTAATTAGTTGGCGGGTTAGTATGGAAATAAATAACATCCTAGAAACTGAAGATAGAGAGGTGTTTATGACTTTATCTCAAACCTATCAGGAATGGAAGGAAGCAACTAAACGGGAAGGACGACTGGAAGGACGACAGGAAGGAAAACTGGAATCTATTCCCCGTTTGCTTGCTTTGGGTTTAAGTGTGGAACAAATCGCTCAAGCTTTGGATTTAGACTTAGAACAAGTCCGACAAGCTACGCAAGGGTAGAGAATTGATTTAACTATAATCTGAGTCAAAATCAATCAAGATTCTGGTTAAAACGCCGATTTAAGCATTTTTGTCCTTGAAAAAACCAATGCCCGATGAAAATAGTTTTGAGGAGTTAATTAACGAACTAAAGCTTAGAAATATTAAACACAATTCCCAAGATATTATTGCCATTACTCAATTAGACAACGGGCGGATAATCTTTTTAGAAATCGGTAATTCTTCATCGGGTTGGGAACATATTCTTAATAAACATGGAGAAGATTTTCAGCGTCGAGGCATTGCGATTAATAATATTATTGATTTCTTGATGAAAGCAATTACAATTGGACAATTAATCGGCACTCAAGGAACCAGCAGAAGTATTTATAAAGTTGATTATCAAGGAGAAATTCAATACATTTCTATCGATATTGGTAGTAATGGTTATGTAGTTAGTGCGAATCCCACTCCCCGAAAACTCATCCAACGTTTCTTAGGAGAAGACCTTGATGAAAAGAAAAATTAAACTAATGGCAGAATATAACTATTCGCCTCTTTGGGATATGGAAACTGCTGATAACCTTGACTTAGATGAGTTACCTTTATCGAGTTCTATCCAAAAGAAGTTAAGTAATTGGGCAGAGATTTATAATCAAATTATAAATTGGGACAATCCCGCCGATTCACATTTTTTTGATGCAGTAAGTCAAGACAATTTTGAGAGGGAAGGTGTCAATATTTGGCGGCAATTACAAGAGGAATTATCACCCAATTATCAAATATTTTACTTTAGTGAAAAACAGCAACGACTTTTGACTCCAGAAGATGCAAGTGAAGCGATCAGAGAAAAAGAGGTTAGATATAAATAGCCTCAAAACTAGATCGCTTTTATTGTCAATTTTTTAGCTCATAGATTATTTTGAGAAAATAAATCTTCTGTTAAATGTATTCAATTGATAGTAACTTTTTCCCGTGTTAGGATCGTTAACTATCGGCACAAGTCTCCCACAATCTTTTGTCCACTCCGTACCATCAACTATTGGTTGATATACGTTATCATAGACAGAAATACATTTTCTTCCTTCGGCGGGAATGTAGCAAGAACCCCTATGAATAAAAGACCCTGATATATTAGGTGCAATCGTAGTACCCGATCCATTAAACTGACAAACAAATTCACGACCACGAGGAGCAAATTGAGCGATAATAAGGTGATCTTGCTGACTAATTTCGGCTGTGGCACTGGTAGCTATAGCAGTATATCCGATCGCTGTAGTTGCTACTAGAGAAAAGACCTGAAGGAGAGAATTGCATAAGCTTTTCTTCTCCCCCCCCATTTTTCATAATTGTTGCTAATGTCATGATGCTCAAGGGAATTTATCGAAGACAATCGTAAGTTAACAAAACTGATTTTTATTTGTCAAGGGATTTCTGAAATATCTGACATTTTTGTTAACATAAGTTTATAAAACCATTCAAAAATCACTCGATACAATTGAGAATTATCGATTAACTGCTCAGTCCATGAAACCCCATGACCAATTTGCCAAAAATTACCTTGAACAATTACTTTCTCCCCTGGGAATCGTCGAAATCAGCAAAGAAGTCAGCGACGAAACTCGACAGATAGATTTATTTTTTTCCCCCAAT
>NZ_JADEVX010000332.1:0-1903 GCF_015207925.1 Microcystis sp. LEGE 00066
TACTTAATTTGTCCAGCCAACTGTTTTTTTGGGTGATCGCCTCTCCTCAAAAATAGTTACTTTGTACTATATGCCCATGCCAAAATCGGGGTTAATGCTCTATTTATTTCAAAATGAGAATTGCTGGGAACCTATGGCGGTTTAGGTGTGATCCAATCCTATCCCCAGATTTTCTTCCCGACTTTCTTTGTCGCTCTGATTGCTGAGATTATTTTATTTTTCGTCGCCCGTAATACTGCGGAAAAAGGCAATACAGGCACTGCTCTGCCCCTACTGACTCTCTATAGCCTTCTTTCTGGCTATACTCTCAGTGGAATCGTCTATGTGGCCCTAGGTACTTCCGGTGTTGGTTTGCGAGGAGTGGCAATTGCTGCCCTCGGTTGCGGCATCGCTTTTGTCTTGGGACGCAATATCGGCTCGAATCTGTCGGAAAAAGATGGTTTAGCGCTGACTCAAACCGTTAGCATCGGTATTTTCGCTCTCTTTATTGTTCTCATTGGTCAGCTAATTTTCTCTATCTTTGGTGGCGGTACTCCCACCTGGTTAGAAATCGCTATTTCTGGCATCGGGGTTTTCTTGTTTGCTGGTTCGGCAGTGGTGGACTTTTACATCTTGCCCCGTACCTACAGAGATGAGCAGTATCTCAGTGCTGCTTTATCGATGTATTTGACCTATATCAACCTATTTATCTTTATTCTGCGCCTTTTAATCGCTCTTAACGGTCGAGATTAGGGCAAATAGGGAGGAGTTAGAAATTAGTTACAACCTAACTTCTAACTCCGCTAGAATAGTAAAGAAATGTAAAGGGCCTGTAAAGATCATGACTGAACCACAACCGACTCAAACCCCCAAATTAGAAGACCCCAAATTTGGCTTTAATGACTATGCCGAGCGCCTCAACGGTAGAGCCGCTATGATTGGTTTTGTGATCACCCTGTTGATCGAGTATCTCACTGGCCAAGGTCTGTTATCTTGGTTAGGGTTACAGTAGTTTTTTAGGCTTTTTTAGGCATTCTAGGGGAAATACAGCCTTGAATGCTAGTTAACGCATACAAGCTTCATGATTTTCCCCGTAGAATCCTTGTAAAACCGAATCACCTCGCTGTTGTGGTGTGCCGTGGGAGTTATTGGGAGCTTCAAAATCGCCCACTTCCGAGGCCGCTTCCGCTAGGAGTTTTCCTGCCATTATATAATCCTGTTTGGATAAACTTCTTGCTTCGGTAAGTAACCAGGAAAGGGTATCTCCCGCTAGACAATCGGCCTGTAATTCAATGCCAATGCTCATTCCACCTTCATCGATGCCACCGATACCCCGATTCCACTGAACAGCGTGAGCAGCCTCGTGAGCGACGGCGTAAAGGGGAAATAGGGGATTATCACTAATGCGAGTAACTTGCTGGAGATTGACGTAAACTGTATTATCTACAGTGCAGAAAGCCGCTAGGGAAATTACACCGCAGGGAGTGGTTATCGGGCCATCACTTAACAAATACTTAAAATTGATCTGGTGTAATTGAGCCGTATATTCAATTACCGCTTCTAGGGCATCCGTAATATCGTCTGCTTGCGCTCTCTGGGCTAGAGGGGATAAAATCAAGAGGGAACTACAGGAAACAGCAGATATCAGGGATAATAAACGTTTACGGCCAGAGTTAGGTTTCATGATACCAACAAAGTCGGGAGTGAGGAAAAAGTTTAATTGATCTGAATTAGCCTACCGCCACGATCACAATTCTAAAGGCTATATCTAAGACTTCCAGAGAAAATACAGAATTTACGCAGCTTTTGATCGAAGTTTACAGAATTTCTGGTCAAGGTTTAGGAAATTAATTTGGCACGACTACTTAGGGTTTGCTGAAAAAGTTTTTCGTTGGGGTAGGGTGTAGGGTGTAGGGTGTGGGGT
>NZ_JADEVX010000143.1:0-11217 GCF_015207925.1 Microcystis sp. LEGE 00066
GGGAAGTGGGGGTGTAGGGTGTGGGGTTTAGGGTGTGGGGAAGTGGGGAGAATAAATAAAAATAATCTCCTGTCTCCTGTCTCCTGATTACTGATACCCGATAGTCCTTGTGTATTGTCGAAGCGTTTACCTATAATAACTTTAAAAAGATTTTCGGGATCATCGGTAGCCCTATGGCAAAAATTGAAACGAGAACAGAACCCATGGTTTTAAACATGGGACCCCATCACCCTTCGATGCACGGAGTTTTGCGCTTAATCGTCACCCTTGACGGGGAAGACGTGATTGACTGTGAACCCGTGATCGGTTATCTTCATCGGGGCATGGAAAAAATTGCCGAAAATCGCACTAATGTCATGTACGTTCCCTACGTTAGTCGTTGGGATTACGCCGCAGGGATGTTTAATGAGGCGATTACGGTCAATGCTCCCGAAAAATTAGCCGATATCGCCGTTCCCAAACGAGCGCAATATATCCGGGTGATTATGTTGGAACTCAACCGCATCGCTAACCATTTACTCTGGTTAGGCCCCTTTATGGCGGATGTAGGCGCACAAACTCCCTTTTTCTACATTTTCCGGGAACGGGAGATGATTTATGACCTCTGGGAAGCTGCCACGGGAATGCGGTTAATTAATAATAATTATTTCCGTATTGGTGGCGTGGCGGTGGATTTACCCTACGGATGGGTGGATAAGTGCGTGGATTTCTGTGACTATTTTGACCCGAAAGTGGACGAATACGAGAAATTAATCACTAATAACCCGATTTTCCGCCGTCGTATTGAAGGGATAGGCTGCATTACCAGAGACGAAGCGATTAACTGGGGTTTATCCGGTCCGATGTTACGCGCTTCTGGGGTGAAATGGGATTTAAGAAAAGTTGACCATTACGAGTGTTACGACGATTTTGACTGGGAAGTGCATTGGGAAACCGCCGGCGATTGTTTTGCTCGTTATTTGGTGCGGATTCGGGAAATGCGCGAATCGGTGAAAATTATCCGGCAAGCACTGAAAGGTTTACCCGGTGGTCCCTACGAAAATCTGGAAGCGAAACGGATGGCAGAAGGGAAAAAATCAGCCTGGAATGATTTTGACTATCAGTATATCGCCAAAAAAGTCGCCCCCACTTTTAAGATTCCTAAAGGTGAACATTATGTGCGCTTGGAAAGTGGTAAAGGGGAATTAGGTATCTTTATCGTCGGTAATGATGATGTTTTCCCTTGGCGTTGGAAAATTCGGGCCGCCGATTTTAATAATCTTCAAATTCTGCCTCATATCCTCAAAGGGGTAAAAGTTGCCGATATTATGGCGATTTTAGGCAGTATTGATATTATCATGGGGTCAGTTGATCGCTAAATCTCCTTCAGGGTGGGTTATCTTAACTAACTCACCCCCGTTTTGGCCCAGTCTCATGAAAAAAGCACATCGGCCTTTATTTCAGGTAATGTGCTTAAATACCTAGCATTTATCTTCATTTACTGGATGTGAGTGTTTTTCCCCGCTTCCAATTGAACCTCAGTGATAGGGGGAATCTCGCTTTGGGGAATCTTTAACTCTCCCACTTGAACACCTAAACTAGCCAAGGCAGTTAAAGTGGTGATGATGCGGCAAATCACGTCAATGTCCGCTTTATGTTTTTGCCAGAAATTTTCCTTTTTCATATTTACTCCTGTCCCCCTATAGCTTGTTTTTTGAGGACAAGTTGATTAAAATGCTTTAAGCAAATGCTGGCAAAAGGGGATCAAAAAGTGGATCAGATCGTAGGTTGACGTTTGACGAGATTTATGTTAGGGTCCGGCGAAATCAGATTATCGGATGAAGATGTGGAAACCCTTCGTAAGGCTAAAGATGCTTATAAGGGAAACTATTCTTGTGCTTCGGAGAAAACAGAGCAAATATTAATAGAAGCAAGTCGATGGTTACTTGAGGCATTTCTCGAAGAATACCGTAGTCAAACAGAAACTTCCAGTTATACCATTCCATTAAATGTCTTGAAAGATTGGATGACACCATCGCCACAATCCGGAACAACTAAAGACGTTTTAAAAACAGATGGTAAGAAATTGTACTTACAAAATGAATATGATTTTAAAAGATTTGAAAATAAGAAGAAAAGCGAGTACAGAATTGAAGATATTAATGATAATTCAATTCATTTAACCTTAGAAGATATTAATGTTTTATTAGAGCAGTCTATTTTAAAGGTAATTGGCATATCTACAGATAGTTTGCGGTTTTGTACTCAAAAAGACTATAAAAAAACAAAAATACAAACAAAAGGAAGACCCTCTAGACAGTCTTATATTGTTCAAGCTTATTGCGAAGTATTAGGACTAGATTTTGACAGCTTACAATGTTGTCAACTTCATCAAAACCCAAAAAATCAACAAACAAATAATGAAAAAATTTATCATGTTTTGACAACAAAATTTAATTACACTAATCTAGTAAATTTTACCAGTTCAATAGTTGCTAACCCTTTACGAGAAGGCACTATTTATATTCCCCCTTGTCCTCATCAATATCGTGTTTTGTGTTTGCGTCGTTTAGAAAAAGAAATCTTGATCACTAATAATTTGCCCGTTAAACCTATTGTTTTTAAGTTTCAAGGAGATGGTCAGGAAGAATGGGATAGCTATAGTCTTCATGAACATTTTTTCAATAATTCTGGAGGAATTAAAAATTTAAAGACTAATAATTTTGGCTCTTCGGTTTGTGTTATGCAATGGACTGGGGTTATAGGGGATGTAACCCTTATGTAGAAAGGCATTTGGCGATTTTTGTCAATTGTTTTTCATCTAAAGCGAACTCATCAATTAAGTCTTTTGCCAGATAAGGATTTAGTCAATTTATGCCCCCCTATCGAACCATACCAAGTAACGAAGAGCCATAATTTTTGGGTTCTTCGGTTTGTCTTATGCAATAGACGGGAGTTATAAGGGATGGAACCCTTATAGAGAAAGACATTGGGCGATTTTTATCAATTGTTTTTTATCTAAAGCGAACTAATCAATTAAATCCCTTACCAGATAAAGATTTTGTTGATTTATGCCCCCCTATCGAACCATAACAAGTAACGAAGAGCCAATTTTTGTTTGATTTTTGAAGGAATTGATTGTGCAGACTTTGACTGTTTAAAGGACATTGATTCGTTTTGGCAAAATTTAACCAAAAAAGCTAGTAAAATACAAAATAGTCCCATTTCGGGCTTTTTATTAATGATTTGGTTAGATTATGGAAACAGTAATGATTGGAGAGATAAGGACAAATTATCAGAATTAAGTCCTATTCACTGCTTACAGATTGACTCTCGCTTTGAAAAACTGTCTTTTCAGAAAATTATTCCTACTTTTGCTCAACAACTTCAGTTGGGTTGCGACTTACAGGATGAAACCACCTTGCAGGAATTATGGGAAAATAGCAATCAAGGCAACATAGAAGACACACTGAAAGCTTTTTATCAACAATTTAAAGGACAATTATCGAGGGAAAATAGATGGCTAAACTATCCTTAACCTACACGGGAAAAATTCAACCAAAATCGGATCTTTATTATGAACCGATTCAACAGAAAATTTATCCCTATGACGCAGGTGATGAGTTAATAGAAGTTGTTAACTTGGCTATTGAATTGGGAATGCCTTTGTTACTAGAAGGTGAACCGGGATGTGGCAAAAGTCGTTTAGCTCATGCCTTAGTTTATGAGTTTAATAATGGTCAGAAAAGTAATCCTATAAAATATTATGAGTGGATAGTTTAATCTACAAGTAAAGCGGAAGATAGTCTCTATCAATATGATTATATTGGCCGTTTACAAGCTGCTCAAATTAGCGGAATTTTAAGCCAAAAAGAAATAGAAGAATCTTCTTCTGAGCCAAAAAATCCAGCTACTTCAAAGGATTGGGTTGATTTACAAGCCTTGGGTAAAGCATTTAAACAAAGTCAAGATAAGCAAGAACAATCGGTAGTATTAATTGATGAAATAGATAAAGCAGATCGAGATTTTCCTAATGATTTACTTTTAGCCATTGAATCTCGTCGTTTTTTCATTAAAGAAACAGGAGATTTAATTCAAGCAAATGATCAAGCTTTTCCTTTGATTATTATTACCAGTAATCAAGAAAAAAACTTACCCAATGCTTTTCTGAGACGTTGCATTTATCACTATATTGAGCTACCCAACCAAGAAAGATTAAGAAAGATATTAACCGAACGGTTTACCGACGCTGAACAAGAGGTTATCATCAAAGCAGTGGACCGTTTTTTGGAAGTGAGAACATCACAAGACGAGACTAAATCTGAAGGAGAAAAAAAAGTTAGCACGAGTGAATTAATAGCCTGGTTTAAATCGTTACTCAAGTACAAACCTTAAGAAATTATCGCCAAATTAAAAAAGGACAAATTACCCCACGCTAGTGTTTTACTAAAAAGCCGTACCGATTTACAAGATTATGGAACAAGAGGTTAAAAAAGCCAATGACATCACCCCTACTTGACCTATTTTATCACCTCAGAGACGAACAAGGATTTCTGCTGTCTATTGAACAATATTATCGGGTGGAAAATTACCTGATTCAAAAACTCGCCAATGATTCTGATATTGCTATTCAAGAGAATCCCAACTTAGAGAATCCTAAAATTAAACTTCTTTGTCAAGCTTTATGGGTTAAATCCCCGAAAGAAAAAGAAAAGTTTGATCAGGCCTGGACAGAGATGCTACAGTTACAACCAGAAATAAATATAGAAATAGCCAAAAAAACACCTATTCGCCATCCAGAAGAATCGATTAGCAAAATCATAAACCCGATGGATGATAGGGAATCTCCCTCATTAGAAATTACCCCTCCGGGGGATAGACAAATAGCACCGGAGACTTCATTTCCACAAATTGCCACAGCTATTGAAAAGCGAAAAAAAATCACCTCCTTAGATAATCCTGATTATTATCCTATTGGCATCGCTAAGTTACAAGAAAGTTGGCAGCAACTGCGTCCATTACCCCTAGAAAATCCTCGACAAACTTGGGATCTAAAAGCTACGGTGATGGCAACAGCTAAACGAGGTTTTTTTGACCAAATAATTTACCAAAAGAAGCAACTTTATCGCCGAGAAATTATTATTTTTATTGATTGTTCTGACTCGATGATTCCCTTTGCAGGATTTGGTCGGATAATGAAGCAAACTTGGGCAAATGTTCCCCATTTTTACTTTGATAATCTGATTAGAGACGAGGTTTTACGACAAGAAAACGGTTGGGAAAGTCAATCTTTAACCAAAGTTCTCTCTAACTATTCTCCTGAAGTAACCAGTTGTCTAATTCTTAGTGATGCAGGTGCCGCTAGAAAACGTTATGTAGAAGAGCGCTTGAGCGCAACAGAAACCTTTATCCGACGATTTAGCCGAAGATTTAGCCGAGTCGCATGGTTAAACCCCTTACCCTATCATCGATGGTATGGGACAACTGCGATCGATATTGCTGATTTAGCTGAAGATATACCCAATTTTTCCATGTTTTAACTAACCACAGAGGATTGGGAAAACTTGATAACATGGCTAAAAGAAGAAGCTATCCCACCCCGTCATTTTCCATTTAATCCTAATCAGTTTCAACAAGGGGATAATTGGGATGAGGATGAAGATTTTTTTAGCGCAAAAAGCCGTTTAAGATTATTTGAAGAAGAAAACGAACTAAACACCAGAGAACTAGCGAAACAAGCGGCTTTTCCCCTTGGTTTATCTCCTAATTTACTTTATTATCTGCGTCAACATCAAGATAAAAATAATCAAGCTCCCTGGTATGCGATCGCTGATATTTTACTCTCCAGTTTAGTCCGCAAAATAGATCGAGAACTCTATGAAATGTCTCCCGATGTTCGTAAACTACTATTAGAAAAATTAACCCCAGAGGAACTCAAATCTCTGGCCTATCAGTTACAAACCTATATTCAGGAACAAATCGGTGATTATTGCTCACAATCGGTTTATTGGCAAAATCAACAATGGTTAGCTCTTGCCTACCTAAAACCCAGTCAAGCAGTCAATGAAATCAAACAGGTACTAGCAGAGGCTATCAAAAATAATAACCGAGTGCGTCTTGTGAGATTGACAGCTTTATTAAAAAATCTATCGGCTGCTTTAGCCGATTATGAACCCTTATTATTGCTTAATGAACCGATTGCCGCCTATTCTAGAGGGGATTTAAACCACGTTGGTAATGTCCTTCAACTTTCCCCAGAAGACGAAGGAACCCTACAAAAACGTTTAATAGACAAAGTAGCCGCTATTGTTCCCTACAATGAAAACCTTTTTCTTTTTACCGCAGAAACAGTATTGGTTAATGAAACAGGCCAAGTTATCGAGAGAAAACCTGTTAAAGCCTATTTTTACGATGAAAACCTTCCAGAAGTTCGCAACCGGAAAAAAGCTCAAAACTATATCCGCATGATGTATATTCCCCAAGGAGAATTCTGGATGGGAACGGAAGATGAGGAAATCGAAAGACTGGTTAAAAAATTTGGTTGGGACGGATTTAGAAGTGAAAGACCACAACACCTGGTCCAAGTCCCCGCTTTCTACATGAGTCAAACCCCGATTACCCAAGCTCAGTGGAGAGCGATTGCCTCTCGCACGGATTTAAAAGTAAAACGATATCTTAACCCTGATCCCTCCCACTTTAAAGATCCCCCCAAACCCCCCTTTTTAAGGGGGGCTTCCGATTCCCCCCCTTTTGAAGGGGGGGCTAGAGGGGGATCGCCCACGCGCTGGGATAGACCCGTAGAACGAGTCAACTGGTATCAAGCAACGGAATTCTGTAAACGACTATCAAGGGAAACAAAACGGGAGTATCGGCTACCGAGTGAGGCGGAATGGGAGTACGCTTGTCGTGCTGGAACCACCACCCCATTTTACTTTGGGGAAACCATTACGGGGGAATTAGCCAACTACGATGCCAGCTATACCTACGCCGATGAACCCAAAGGAGGATGTCGAGAACAAACGACTCCCGTGGGACAATTTCCCCCTAATGCCTTCGGACTGTACGATATGCACGGCAATGTCTGGGAGTGGTGTGCCGATACCTGGCACGATAATTATGACGATGCGCCGAGGGATGGCAGTGTCTGGATAAAAAATGAGAATAATAATCGTTCTCTTCTGCGGGGCGGTTCTTGGTCCAACGATCCCTATTACTGCCGTTCCGCTGACCGCATCTACAACAACCGCCGCGACCGCAGCTACGGCAACCGCGGTTTTCGGGTGGTGTGCGGTGTCGGGGGGACTGTGTAACCGTTTTTCTCTTTTTTTCCCGCCCAAAGGCCGGTCGATTTTGTAGGGGCGAACTGCGTTCGCCCACCGGCAATAATCGGCCCACCCGTTTTTTGGGGATTTGGGGCGATTTTTGGGTTATTTGGGCGCACGCGATGCGCCCCTACGGGTTTTTTGGGTTATTTGGGCGCACGCAATGCGCCCCTACGGGTTTTTTGGGTTATTTGGGCGCACGCAATGCGCCCCTACGGGTTTTTGGGGTTATTTGGGCGCACGCGATGCGCCCCTACAGGTTTTTGGGGGGTTGGGCGCACGCGATGCGCCCCTACGGGTTTTTGGGGTTATTTGGGCGCAGGCAATGCGCCCCTACGGGTTTTGGGCGCACCAGAAGGCGAAAAACCCCCGCATCAAGTTAATCTAGATACCTTTCGAGAAAAAATTTTTTTGCACAGGGAGTCCTTACAATAGAAAAGGGAACACACAACCAAATTGCTGGTATTTTTCCTCTGGGCATGGTGGCGCAGTTTATAGAATTTAGCTGGAATTTATGAATCATTTTCTGCATTCTTTCACTGTTTTTCCTGATTCTGCCCGAAAATCTCGCTCTTACTCCCTGGGTAAACTGCGACGACCCTTAATCTTCCTGTTTACCGTCGGTTGTCTGACTAGCGTGGTCGGTTATCGTTTCTATAATCAGCCGAAATTGGCCGTCGGGACTATTTCTCCGGTCACGATTATCGCCCCCGAAGATGCCAGTTTTCAAGACCAAGAAACCACCGACCTCAAACGCCAAAAAATTCGGGCTGGACTGCTTCCCCGGCTGAAAAGAGACCCCCAAACCACCGACCAGATCGAGCGATCGCTGCAGGACACATTAGGGCAATTAAGTCAAATTCGCCCAATTTTGCGAAGAAATTCCATTTTAATGGGCAGGAATATTTCTAACGCCACAATGGGAACGCTGCTCACCTTTTCTGCCGCTCAATGGTCAACTCTACAGAGCCGCCTCAACTACGAAGAATCTTTTACAAACCTCTTGACAAAAGAGCAGGAATATGCTGTTAGCGAAATCCAAGCCTATCGTCAGCGCGTGGCCAAGGGGAACTTTGAGCAATTTATCGATCGATTAGGGCAATTACGGCAAATAAAGGAGCAAACCAGCCAAAATTATCAGCATTCCAGCTTAAATAAACTCAAATACGCCGATCTGATCACAGTGGCCCAAATGGGCGATCGAGAGTGGCAAAACCTAGAAACAGCAGTCCTGCAAGCGGGGCGCCGGATTTTGGTGCAAGGCATTCCCCCCGGGATTTCCACCAGTCACCTACAGGATACCATCGCCGTGCAGATTAGCAGCGATCGCCTAAACCGTCGTCAGCAGCTTTTAGCCGAAAATATCCTTCTGGCGGTCCTAGAGGGACAAACGAACCTGATAGAAGATCGAGAAGCCACCAAAGAACAAGCCACTAAAGCGGTGGAAGCGGTAGATATGGTCATGTCTAACGCTCAAACCGGTCAAATTATCGTTAAAGCAGGCGAAAAAATTACTCAAGCTCAGTTTGTTCTCATCGATGGCTTTGGTTTGAGCGAACGGGGCATTAACTGGATGGGTTTAGGGTCAACGGCAATCCTTGTCACCAGTGCGATCGGGACTTTTTGCCTCGTTGCTCAGCGTCTCCATCGGCCTCTGCGTCACCGGGATTTTCTTCTCTTGGGTTTGCTAAGTTTTACCACACCGATCCTAGCGATCGCTAATATTCCCTTTACCAATCTGGCAGCCGTGGGTTTATTAGTCAGCAGTTTCTATGGCCCGACTCTGGCCGTCACCCAAGTCCTCTTAACTGCCGGTCTTTCCCTATTCAGCATCCAAGGCATCAGTGCCGATTTAATCGCCGGGACGATTGGGGGACTATTAGCGGCGATGATAGCGGCAAAATTGCGTTCCAGGGATGAATTATCGCTCCTAGGGATGGGAATCGGAGTCAGCCAAGGGGGTGTTTATCTGCTCACTTACCTAATCGTTAGCGCCACGGCCAGCACGGTCATCTATACTCTACTACCCACAGCCCTCGTCTATGGTCTATCGGGAATAGCTTGGACGGTAATCGCCCTAGGATTATCCCCCTATTTGGAACGCTGTTTCGATGTGGTGACTCCCATTCGTCTGGTGGAGTTGTCCAATCCTAATTGTAGTTTGCTCAAACGTTTGGCCACGGAAGCACCGGGTACTTTTCAACATACCCTTTTTGTCGCCTGTTTAGCTGAAGCGGCCGCCCGAAAACTGCACTGTAATGTGGAATTAATTCGCACGGGAACCCTCTATCACGATATCGGGAAAATGCACGATCCTCTCGGTTTTATTGAAAATCAAATGGGTGGGCCGAATAAACACGATGAAATTAACGATCCCTATGTCAGCGCCGAGATTATTAAAAAGCACGTTAGCGAAGGGTTAGTCATGGCCCGCAGACACGGTTTACCGCGAGTCGTCCGCGATTTTATTCCCGAACACCAAGGCAATCTCTTAATTTCCTATTTTTATCAGCAAGCTTTGCAAAAATCCGCCCAAAATGGTCAAGAACTCGTCGATGAGGCGGCCTTTCGCTACGATGGTCCGATTCCCCAATCGCGAGAAACGGCGATCGTTATGTTAGCCGATAGTAGCGAGGCCGCTTTGCGATCGCTGAAGGAGGCATCCCCAGAACAAGCCATGGATATGATCAAAAAGATTTTTCAGGCCCGATGGCGCGATCAACAATTAGTAGATAGTGGTATTCGTCAGGAGGAATTACCAATTATTGCCGAGGTTTTTGTACAAGTTTGGCAACAATTCCACCATCAACGCATTGCCTACCCGAAAGCAGTTTTAGAAGTCTCCTCAGCCAAAAAAATATGAAAAGAGATACTTGGCTAAATCAGTTACAATTTCTCTACGAACAAGATGAACATCTCTGGTTAACTGAAACAATTAAACTCCTCAAGGAAAATCGTCTAGCTGAGTTGGATATTCAACATTTAATCGAGGAGTTGGAGGCTTTGAGCAAACGGGATAAAAATCGAGTTGAGAGTTTTTTAAGACAGATAATTATTCATCTTTTGTTGTGGCAATATTGGTCAGAAGAATTTGAATTAAATCATCGGCATTGGCAAGGAGAAATAGCCACTTTTAGAGTTCATCTAAATGGATATTTAAGTACAAATCTAGAAAAATATCTCCTAGATAACCAAGAAAAAATCTATCAAGATGCCGTTTTTATTGTCGGGCAAAAAACTGAAATATCTCCTCACAATTTCCCTATAAATTGTCCCTATTCTCTCGAACAAATGCTTGATAGGCATTGGTTGCCAGAGCGAAATTAGTTAAATCCCACAGCTAAAAATCAAGGATAATTACCAAAATGTTACTAATTACTCTCAACGAAAATACTTTATCTTTATCTCCGGGCAGTCAAGTTATTTTTCCGCATCAGACTTGGGAAGATTACCAAAGATTGCTGAGTTTACGTCTCCAAAAAACCTATCCCAAACTCTATTTTAACGGCAAAACTCAAGAAATTCGGCTTATGTCTCCCTTACCAAGTCATGGCAATCGTGTTGATACATTAAGGGATTTAGTAAAAATTATCCTCCGTCGTCAAGGTAAAGACTGGCAATGTTTTGATCCAATTACCTTGAAAATTCCGGCTCTTCGTTACTCTTTATGCTAAATCAACAGACAAGATGCCAAGATAACATACTTCTAACCCAAAAATTCCGAAAGTTTCTAAAGCCATAGCCTCTTCTTTTTATTAGTTTAAGTTTATTGTTGATTCCCTCGACCACCCCATTCGTTGTCCTTCGCTCGAAATAACTAATTATTTCTCCAAACCAGTTTCGGATTGTTTGACAACTCTTAGTAAAAACACTGGAGGATTTTGCCAACCATTCCGAGATGGATAGCATTCCCTCT
>NZ_JADEVX010000333.1:0-1894 GCF_015207925.1 Microcystis sp. LEGE 00066
TTCTCGTCAATCTCTTTGCTGGCTTGATTGCTTATAGCTATTTGCCCAAAAAACCCTCCTTGGATTTAGAGCCAAAGGGCTTCCCTGCTCTACCTCCTGCTATTTTTTAGCTCCGTCGAACTCACGTTTCACCAGTTACAACCAAGAACGACAACGGGCCGAAGCGGAACGACAACGGGCCGAAACGGAAAGTCAACGGGCCGAAGCGGAACGGCAACGGGCCGAACGATTGGCGGCAAAACTGCGGGAGTTAAATATTAATCCCGAAGAAACTTAAAAAAATTATCGATCGGCTCAATCGATCGAGATAGTCTCGCTACAATGAAAGTAGATAAATATCAAGTCCACTAGCTAGAGTCGGAACGGTAAGCCCAGAAAAAATGCGCTAGGGCAGGGCTGACTAAATCGACGAAGCAATCGCTAAATAGGATTAATTTCCGTCCAATTCTCCCCAATCCTGAACAGGAGAGGCAGAACCGAAGAATTTCTATAAAATTTCGGTAAGGGTGGAAAGATCAAGTAAGTTAGCGTTAGGGCTTAATCTTCGCCACGGAAAGGTAGAACTATGACAGTTTGTGAATATCGGCCAGGTTTAGAAGGAATTCCCGCCGCCCAATCGAGTATCAGCTTTGTGGATGGGCAAAAGGGAATCTTGGAGTATCGAGGCATTCGGATTGAGGAACTCGCCGAAAAAAGTACCTTCCTCGAAACCGCCTATCTCCTTATCTGGGGTGTTCTGCCCACGGGGGCGGAACTGGAAGAATTTGCCGATGAAATCCGTTATCATCGACGCATCAAGTACCGTATCGAAGACATGATGAAATGCTTCCCCGAAAAAGGCCACCCCATGGATGCGCTACAAACTTCGGCGGCGGCTTTAGGTTTATACTATGCCCGGCGCGCCCTGGATAATCCCGAATATATCCGTCAGGCAGTGGTGCGGTTATTAGCGAAAATCCCCACCATGGTGGCGGCGTTTCAATTGATTCGCAAAGGTAATCACCCCATTCAGCCCAACGATAGTCTTGATTATGCGGCCAATTTCCTCTATATGTTGACGGAAAAAAGACCGACGGATTTAGCGGCGAAAGTTTTCGATGTCTGTTTGACTCTCCACGCCGAACATACCATGAATGCCTCGACTTTTTCGGCTATGGTGACGGCCTCCACTTTAACCGACCCCTACGGTGTCATCGCTTCAGCAGTGGGAACTCTCGCCGGCCCCCTCCACGGTGGGGCAAACGAGGAAGTATTGTTAATGTTAGAGGAAATCGGTTCGGTGGCTAATGTTCGTCCCTATGTGGAAAAATGTATCGCCAACAAACAAAAAGTTATGGGTTTTGGACACCGGGTATATAAAGTTAAGGATCCCCGGGCGACGATTTTACAAAACCTTGCCGAACAATTATTCGCGGAATTAGGTTCCGATGAATACTACGATATCGCCCTAGAATTAGAACAAGCAGTGGTGGATATCTACGGCGAAAAAGGTATCTATGCTAATGTGGATTTCTATTCGGGATTGGTCTATCGGAAATTAGGCATCCCCAGTGATTTATTTACCCCGATTTTTGCCATCTCCCGGGTGGCCGGTTGGTTGGCCCACTGGAAAGAACAATTAAATGCTAACCGCATTTTCCGTCCTACCCAAATCTACACCGGACAACACGAAGTCCCCTATACACCGATCGAACAACGTTCTTAGATTTTATCTCCCATTCTTGAATGGAAACACGGTTTCTCGCCTTTGTCAATCTTTCCTAGGCGAGATTTTTTGTCTCATTTCCTGTTATATTGATGGGACAAGGAAACAGTCCATCTGCTTTCAGCTTGGTCAGTTTCGGTGTATATAGGGTCTGCTGAAAAAGTTTTTCGGTGGGGGCAGGGTGTGGGG
>NZ_JADEVX010000144.1:0-11109 GCF_015207925.1 Microcystis sp. LEGE 00066
TAAAAATTTTGTTAGAATTTCATCCAGATTTATGAGTTGAAATCGATTTTTCATGGACAAAGTTCTTAAAACCTGTCTATCTCCAGCGTTGGATGATAATTATCTGTCAAAAAATAATGCTTCTACACAAGTTCTCTATTTAAATAAGAGAATTTTATCTGAATTTTTTTCAAAATGAGAATTGCTGGCCGCTAAACGTTGTTCTTGAAATTGACGTAAATCCTCTTTTTGCTTTTCCGCTTGAGCTAAACGCTGTTTTTGGGTAGCTGTTAAAAACAAGTGGCTTTCCTGTTGAACTTTTTGGAAAGACTGACGCAAAGCAGTTGCCTGTTCTTGCGCTTGTTTTTGTCTTCCAGTTTTAACATCCAACAGAAAAGATTGTACTTCTCGCGAGAGTTTAGCTACTTCTTCAGCAATCGATAAACGATCCTGGCGGAACTTTTCCATGAGAGCAGGCATGGGGTTGTCCTCAATTACTAAATACTATGGAATGGATTTGGCCCAATCACCCGCTAGGAAAACCTTCACGGGGACTGGGGGGAGAGACAGTAGAGTCCGACTTTTCTTATCACCCCAAAGTTGAGATAGTGAACTACCCTATCAATTATAGACTATTGCGCCCCAAGAGAGGGGTAACTAAACTCAATAGGGATTAAAGAAAAGCCGAGAATCTAGAAAACCTGGTCGGGTTTTAACTGAGCAGATAGGAGAATCTGGTATCAATCCTTAAGCAGGAACCGCTGCAGATTGAGTCAGACCAACGGCTTCAGCATATTTGAGGTAGGTTTCAACCGAAGCGATAACTACACGAGCTTCAATTGCTAATAATTCGATTCCGACGAGAGATACGCGGGCCCAAGCATCAATAACGATACCTTTGTCAAGGATACGATCGATAACTTCAGCTAAGCTAGAGGAAGAGTTGGTTTTTTCGACTGCCATGGTAATAGACCTTGTTTGTTAGTTGTATAGAAAGTGTACAGTGCTGATCCCAAAGTTGATATATCGAACTACCCCATCTCAAGAGGTGCGGCTTCCTAGCCCAAGAACGACCTTCTATTCCGAAAAATAGTGAGGATTAAACTCTGGTGATAAGGGCTAATCCTAGCTGCAAGGGTCAAAACACGTTTGCCGTGGCAACCTTGTCAATCATAGAGCATTGCGCCCCAAGAGAGGGGTAACTAGACTCAATAGGGATTTAAAGAAAAGCCGAGAATCTGGAAAACCCAGTCGGGTTTTCACTCAGCCGATGGGAGAATCTGGGATGGATCCTTAAGCAGGAACCGCCGCAGATTGGGTCAGACCAACAGCTTCAGCATATTTGAGGTAGGTTTCAACCGAAGCGATAACTACACGAGCTTCAATCGCTAATAATTCGATTCCGACGAGAGATACGCGAGCCCAAGCATCAATAACGATACCTTTGTCAAGGATACGATCAATAACTTCAGCTAAGCTAGAGGAAGAGTTAGTTTTTTCGACTGCCATGGTAATAGACCTTTTTGTTGTTTTCATAGAAAGTGTACGGTGCTGAAGTCATGGAGGATTCAGAAACTTGTTTGTTTTTTCTGCCTTCATCACTTCGGCATCTGAAGAATAACACCCTTTTTTTGTCGGTGTCAATACCTAATCTCGATTTTTTCGTTAAGAAATGTAGTTAATTCTCAGTTTTGTGCTTAATAAATATAGTTAGTTCTCAGAAAAGGCGGGTCAAGGTGGTTGCTGCTCCCCTTTTTTCTAAGCAAAACTTCCCATTGGGAGAGCAGGGCGAGCGCACCTAAAAACAAGACAAATACAAGAACCTTGGGGGATAACTGGACTTACCCCCCCCCAAGAAAAATAATTAAACCCTTACCCCAAGCTAGTCTTGGCGATTGTTCGACTACCTTTGACTAGCTACAATCGACTCAGAAGGGTAGCTGGAGCCTGTTTTGATGGACACAGGACAAATAAACTAATAGTAAAAGCCTTGCAAAGCAAGGCTTTTAGGTGCTTAAGGCACGAATGTATTGAAATTTTAGTTTTAACGTTCGCTATCTTAGGTGTTATTTGCGGGGACCAGGGGTGGACAGACTTGACAATCTAGCCATCACAATGCGAAGATGTGTGATGGGAAATTCTTGCTTCACAGAAACCTGCTTTTTGAGAGAGTCCCAACGAGTCTTACAGTCTCTCCACAAGCTTAAACTCCTGACTGCCCATCAGCATTTGTTGACAGGATTCTTATTCCTTCTGATCTTAAATTCTTGGCTGCATTCGTGATAGGTCTTGCATTCTGGACTTATTCATCTTTATATCATTTTTCAAAAGTAATGACAGACTTAGTTGATCAGGCTCTTCGGTTTGTGTTATGCAATGGACGGGGGTTATAAGGGATGGAACCCCTATATAGAAAGGCATTTAGCGATTTTTGTCAATTATTTTCGTCTAGAGCGAACTAATCAATTAAATCCCTTGCCAGATAAGGATTTAGTCGATTTATGCCCCCCTATCGAACCATACCAAGTAACGAAGAGCCGTTGAATCATTTCAAAGCGCAATCCCTCTCGGAGAAAGGAATTGCACTTTCAGATGTTAGTCACGACTATTGAAAATTGGTATCAGCTATTTCTTCGGGGACTGTAGCCACTATTTTCAGAGATTGCTGTAATGGCGATTGGCTGACGTCCGTTTAGGTGGATTGACTGGCCAGAAATTGTCTTTGATAGTCTAAAAACTCGCCGTGCCATTCCGCAAAACGCCGCTCCCCATCTTTGACTAAAAGTTGGCGGTAGGCTTCCGAGGAAATCCAGGGCTTTGTTGGGCGTTGTTGGGCAGAACGAGCTTGGTATTCAGCCGTTGATTGACGGCATTGGTTGTGATAATTTTGGTGCCATTCCTGATAGCGCCGTTCGCCATCCCGCACGAGGGCTTGGCGATAGGCTTCTGAAGATAGACTCATGGTGTTACTCCTTTTCAAATCCCTTGATAGCTTGGCCAGAATTATAACACAATGGGTGAACTACCGAGCGCCGACCTCTCGTCAAGGTAAAATATAGGCCTTTGCCGTCAGTGGCAAGGTTTCTTTGTTATCTTAACTGCTGCATTTTGCCCCGCTTTGCGTTGCTCCCCTTTAACCAAATTTTCTACGACCAGCCAAGAAATTAGTAAAAGCTGTTTAAGTAGAAAGAACCACAAAGACACAAAGGACACAAAGATTGATCGCTCTTATATAAGTTAAACTTATGATACAAGAAATAAGAGAGCCATTTTTGGGACTTTGGCAGCCTGATTGGGTCAAGAAATGCCATATTTCCATTAGCACCGTTACAAAAATCTCTGGAGAGTTGAGTTACTAATATGGTTAAAATTATCAGTCGTCAATCCTTGGGAAGAAAACCCGTTTATGATATTGGTGTGGAGAAAGATCATAATTTTTTGCTGGGCAACGGGTTAATTGCCTCCAATTGTTTTAATAAATCTCACTCTACCGCTTATGCTTACGTCACCTATCAAACTGCTTATTTAAAAGCTAATTATCCTGTGGAATATATGACAGCGTTACTAACTGCTAGTAGCGATAATCAGGATAAGGTGGAAAAGTATCGAGAAAACTGTCAGAAAATGAATATCGATGTCGAACCTCCCGACATCAATCGATCGCAAAAACATTTTACCCCGATTGGGCGCAAAATTCTCTTTGGTTTGTCCGCAGTTAGAAATCTGGGCGAAAATGCGATCGAGGCTATTTTAAAAGCGCGGGAAGCAACAGGAGGAAAGTTTACTTCCTTAGGGGATTTTTGCGAGCGTGTTGATTTGCGAGTGATCAACAAAAGAGCTTTAGAAACGCTAATTTATTGCGGTGCTTTTGATAAAATTCAACCGAATCGCCATCAATTAATTGAAGATTTGGAATTAGTAGTTGCCTGGGCGCAAAAACGCACCAAAGAGAAAGAAAGTGGTCAAATGAATATTTTTGATATGCTAGGAGGTAGCACAGAAAATAAACAAGAATCCGAGTTTGAACAGTCTCCCAGTGCAACCCCAGTGGAAGATTTTTCCCTACAGGAAAAGTTAAAACTGGAAAAAGAACATTTGGGTTTTTATGTTTCCGAACATCCTTTAAAAGCTTTACAAAGAGCTGCTCAAGTCCTATCTCCCATCAATTTAGCTGATTTAGAAGAACACAAAACCAGAAAAAAAGTCAGTGCCATTGTCCTATTAAATGCCGTCAAGAAAATTATGACCAAAAAAGGGACTCCCATGGCTTTTTTAACCCTAGAAGATGCCTCGGGACAGTCGGAAGCGGTGGTTTTTTCCGATAGCTACGAACGTCTGCAAAAATTATTAGTGGAGGAAGCAACTTTAATGGTGTGGGGAAAAGTGGATCGCCGAGATGATCGGGTACAATTAATTATCGAAGATGCGGAACCGATCGAAACCATTAAAATGGTGATGGTTAATTTATCGATGCAAGATGTTGTCAACCAAAATCGTCAAAATCTTCTTAAAAGTATTCTGCAATCGGGAGACAAACAAAAGGCAAAAGTTCCCGTTATTGCCACCATCGGTGCGGGAACTCAGCGTCAATTTGTGCGTTTAGGACAAAACTATTGGGTAGAGGATGACAATTCAGTGGTAGAGTCTCTGAAAGTGGCCGGTTTTCTGGCTAATTCCGCACCTCTGATTAATCATTAAATGCTAACTGGCAATCAGCCAAGGGCGATGATTGCGCCAATATTGTTCCTGTAAAACCTTTTCGATTTCCTGATTGGATAATAATTCTCTTTCCACCCACAAATCAAGATAAATATGGATTTTGATCACCTCTTTGACACTATTGCCACTCTTGTCCTCCATCATTCTCCTAGTGGGATGGAAACGGAAATCGATCGCTTTTTACTAGAACGCTTTCAAGAGTTAGGATTAGAAACATGGCAAGATCAAGCGGGAAATGTCATCGGCAAGATTAGAGGACGGGATTCGACTAAAAAAATTGCTATTACCGGTCATAAAGACGAAATTGGGGCTATTATCAAAGCAATTAATCCCGATGGTACTCTGCAAATTCGCCAACTCGGGGGAGCTTTTCCTTGGATTTACGGAGAGGGAGTGGTGGATATTATCGGTGATAAAGGAACCAGATCGGGGATTCTCTCCTTTGGTTCCCGTCATATTTCCCATCAATCCCCGCAAAAAGTGCAGCAGGAAAACACTCCCGTCACCTGGGAATCCGCATGGATAGAGACGAAATTGACTCCGGAAGAATTAGACGCTTGTGGGGTGCGCGTCGGTAGTCGAGTCGTGGTGGGAAAACACCGAAAACAACCCTTGCGACTAAAAGACTACATTGCCAGTTATACCCTTGATAATAAAGCTTCCGTGGCGATTCTTTTGGCATTAGCGGCCAGAATAATTAACCCTGCGGTGGATATATATCTGGTTGCCTCAGCTAAGGAGGAGGTAGGAGCATTAGGGGCCTTATTTTTTACCGCAAATAACCGCTTAGATGCTTTAATTGCCCTAGAAATCTGTCCCCTCGCTCCTGAATATCCGATTAAGGATGGCAGCAGTGCTGTGTTATTGTCTCAGGATGGTTACGGTATCTATGATGAGCAATTAAATCAAGAATTACGAATTGCGGCCGAAAAGGCGGGAATACCGCTGCAATTAGCCATTATTAGTGGTTTTGGTAGCGATGCCTCCATTGCCATGAAATTCGGTCATATAGCTAAGGCCGCTTGCTTAGGTTTTCCCACCCAAAACACCCACGGTTATGAAATCGCCCATTTAGGAGCCATAGCTAACTGCATTAGCATATTACAAGCTTATTGTCAACTAATTTAGCTATTTTTAGCAAAAAACCAGAGCATCAATAGAATAATAGCGATCGCTAGTCCGATAAAAACAGTATTTTTATGCTGCTCTAACTGCATGGGTGCGGGGGGTTCTTCTTTTTTCTGTTTATTTGTTCCCTTTTTAAATTGCGCTGTGCTATCAGGAAGTTTATCTAAATCGGGAATCTTCGTCATCCACTCATCTGGGCGTTTGAGACGGGGAGCTTCGATAATATAAAGCAGACGCTTGGCCTGTTCGCGAATTTGATAGATAGGATGGGTAATAAGTTGCCTACAGATTTCACTAGCTTTCTCCCCCTCTCCCAACCCCTGATGGGCAGAAATTAGCCAAATTTGAATCTCACCCCCTGCTCGAGATCCTAAGGAAATTAAGGCTAAAGCCGCATTTAATTGCTGGATACTAAGACGATATTGTCCACGCTCAAAGGCACTGATTCCAGCTTGATAAAGGTCTTGAAAAGAAAGATTTTCGGCCACGGAGTCAAGATCAAGATAAATGAAATTTTACATAAGTATAGCAACAGGTAAGAAGCAAAAGGAAACTCTCGGCCATTGAGAATGAGAATCTTGACAAAAATCTGTTAGACTTTCTGCTAAACCTGTTAAAGCTGTACGGCATGAAAGAGAGTAACTCCCTGTCACTAACTATATTAGTGATCGCCACCACAATAATTAGTGTAGTTTTGGGGATTTTATTTGACGAAAAAGCATCTTTATTAGGGATTTTGGCAGTTCCTGCCATGGTTGCTTCTTTTATCCATCCCCGTCTGGGATTATTAGCCCTGCTCATCTATCTTCCCCTGAGTAATACCGTCACTTTTGCCGTGGTGAGAGTTTTTCAGGTAAAGGGCAACTTCATTGGTGAAGAGCCATCCTATGCTCTCTACAAAATCGCCAAGGATGCCTTTTATTTACCAGCTTTAGCGGCAATTTTAATTAAAACCAAAACTTTTAAGCAATTAAGCCCGCAAATCAAGCCTTTTCTCCTCACGGCTTTAATTTTACTTGCCATCAGCTTGATAACTTTTCTTTTTGTCAATCTGCCCCAAGGATCAATTGCTGTGGGAATTGTGGGATTAAAAACCATCTTCGGTTATATTCCCCTGATTCTCTGTGGCTACTATTTAATCGAGCAAAAACGGGATTTATTCGTGGTTAATCGGCTTTTAATCGTGATGATTTTAGTCTGTTGCAGTTTAGCTCTAATTCAATACTTTTTACTTCTCCAAGGCATCTGTCACGATAGTGAATTCTTCAATCAACTAGAAGTTAGTGCCCCGAAATCCGATACCCAATTTTATCCAGATATTACCGCCAAAGCCAGCTTGAAAGCTCAATGTTTTGTCGGGGGTTCGGTGTTGTATAATCCCGATCGAGGCTTAATTCGTCTCCCCGGCACATTTTCCGATCCTTGGCAATGGGGTTGGTTTTTAGTATCTAGTAGCGTCATCAGTTACGCAGCCAGTTTTAGTGATCCACAAAAAAGATGGCGCGTCGCTGGTTGGGTGGCCATAGTTTTAGTCTTCCTTGCGACTCTGGTTTCTGGACAAAGATTACCTTTTTTGCTAGTACCTTTGTTTTACTTAGTTCTTTTTATTGCTACTAGCAAAAATAAGCAAAAGTTACCATTAAAATTGGTAATTGTGGCGATGCTTTCCCTGCTTGCGGTGATGTTAATTCCCTTTATTCGGGAAAGAGGGCTAAATTTTATCGGTCGCTGGCTATATTCGTCTCCCATTGACTTTGTAGGCAATCAAATGCAGTGGGCCTTAAGATATTTACAGCTTTTTGGTTTTGGTTTAGGCACAGCAACCACTGGCGCTCGTCATATAGTGGGGGAAGATGGGATAAGACTAATTGAAACCTACTATGCTAAACTTATCTACGAAATCGGTATCGTCGGTTTTATCGCTTTTATGGCACTGGTGACAATTCTCTGTATTCTCACCTTTAAAGCCTATTTAAAAGTAAAAAATCCCGCTTTAAAGCATTGGGGTCTCTGTATCTGGATTTTTATACTTTTTATTAGCTATAATCCCTACTATTATCCTCTCTCCGTCGAGCCTGTTTCTGTTTACTATTGGTTATTCGCTGGAATATTGCTAAAACTGCCAGAAATCAGCGATAAATTGGAAGATGAGGCGGGATTTGACCAAAAAAATTAAGTGGAGAATTAAGAGGATTTTTATCAATAATTACATTATCTCTCGACTGATAGGAGTTAACCGCCATGACAGCAGAAACCATTCCCTATTCCCTCGAATCTGTCCTTAAGGAAATTAAAGATAGTATTCAAAGTGTTGATCGAAAGCTAGACACCTTACAGCAAGATGTTGATCAAAAGCTAGATAATCTCGAAAAAGATTTCGATCAAAAGCTAGAAACCTTACACAAATTGGTGGTGGGTTAATAATTGGGGGTGGGCGAACGCGGTTCGCCCCTACAGATAAACAAAATTGAATTTTTTGATTAATTCGATATTGGTGGTGGGCTAATTATTGGCTCTGGGCGAACGCGGTTCGCCCCTACTGTTTTATATTCTCGCTTAAAACAACAAATCTAAATATAGTTCTTGTGATTGTTGATCTATTGGCAGATAATCTCGATCATTTGGCCAGTTTTTGGGATTGTTAATAATATATTCTCGAACAACTGCTAGATACTTTTCATCTCGAAGAATTGATTCATAATAATTGCGTTGCCAGATAGGAGTATCTGTGTTCTGTCGAAGCAAATTAATTCGTTTAGTAACCGCCGATTTAAACCCCGCAATACATGACGATAAAGAATTCGGTTTCTGCTGTGGGGGCGCATCGCGTGCGCCCAAATCTAGAGGCGCATCGCGTGCGCCCAAATCTAGAGGCGCATCGCGTGCGCCCAAACTCTGATCGTCGCCAGAATAATCATTAATTATAACAATTACATGGAAATGATTGGGCATAATAACCCATTCATCCAATTGAAAATTAGGTCGAATTTTGCAGGTTTTTAGCCATTCATCAGCAACAATTTTTCCTAATTGATTAAGGTACATTTGACCATTTTTGATTTCTCCAAACCAAGGTTGTTTTTGGTAGGTACAAATAGTTACAAAATATGCTCCAGGTTGGGAATAATCATAATTTCTGAGGCGAATAGAACGACGATGATGTTTTTCAGGATCAAAGGTCATATATATTCCCGCAATACTCACAAAACCTCTTATCAATTCCCATTATAAGCGATCGCAATTCGCCCTGACGTATTTTTCCTGAAACCCCCCAAATCCACCCAAAAACCCGTAGGGGCGCATCGCGTGCGCCCAAATCCCCACAAATACCTCAAAAAAAACCAAATCCCCACAAAAACCCGTAGGGGCGCATCGCGTGCGCCCAAATCCCCTCAAAAACTCACAAAAAACCCAACCCCCCCAAAACCCGTAGGGGCGCATCGCGTGCGCCCAAATCCCCACAAAAAACCCCAAAAAACCCAAACCCCCAAAAAAACCAAATCCCCTGATTAACCCGATTATTGCTGGCGGACGAACGCAGTTCGATAAACTCACTGACCACAGTTCGCCCCTACAAAATCGACCCGCCTAAGGGCGGGAAAGAAAAGAAAAAAGAAAAAATAGGGAATAAGGGTAAAAAGGGAAAAAAAGGGGAAAAGGGTTACAGAGTCCTCCCAGCACCGCACACCACCCGAAAACCGTTGCTGACGTTGAGGCTGCTGCCGCGGCGGTCGAGGCTGGTGCGGTAAGCGGAACGGCAGCTATTTGGAATGTAGCACCAAGAACCGCCCCGCAGAGGAGAACGATTATTATACCCATTTTCTATCCAAGCACTGCCATCCGTCGGCGCACCGTCATAGTTATCGTGCCAAGTATCGGCGCACCATTCCCAGACATTGCCGTGCATATCGTACAGTCCGAAGGCATTGGGGGGAAATTGTCCCACAGGAGTCGTTTGTTGTCGATATTCTCCTTTGTATTCATCGGCGTAGGTTTCGCTGGACCTGTAGTTGGCCAATTCCCCCGTAATGGTTTCCCCAAAGTAAAACGGGGTGGTGGTTCCAGCACGACAAGCGTACTCCCATTCCGCCTCACTCGGTAGTCGGTATTCCCTTCCGGTCAGCTTTGATAATCTTGCACAGAATTCGATTGCATCGTACCAGCTAAATTGTTCGACAGGACGGCGATCGCTATCGGGACGGTCTTTAAAATAGGCTGGGTTGAGATCAAGGTTGACCCTGAGCGGAGCCGAAGGGTCAACTTTTAAGTCGGTACGGGAGGCGATCGCTTTCCACTGTGCCTGGGTGATAGGATACTTGCCTATAAAGAAGGGGGGGACGTTAACCTCACGTTTTGGTCTTTCGCTTCTCAATCCTTCCCAATTAAATTTTTTAACCAGTCTTTCGATTTCCTCATCTTCTGTTCCCATCAGGAAAGTTCCCCCCGGTATGGCAACCATTTCTAAGGTGATGCCGTTGCCCAAATCTTCCCTGAAATATTGGGACTGTTTCGACTCTTTTTTGATTTGCTCACCCTTCGCATTTACTCCCACGATCTGAAAGTTAAATACTGATAACGATGGCCTGATGATTACGGGTTGTTTTGGCTCTTCTGGAACAATTACGGGTTGTTTTGGCTCTTCTGGTTCAAGCTTGAACTGATGGGTAATTGCTCTTTCTAGTTGCTCAAATCCGTCTTCTTCCCAATAATCAAGCCGGTGAATATCTCGCAGATTCAAGCCAACTTCTGACATTCGCAGATCGGGAATTTCGCATTCCTCTAACCTCATGGGAATAAAAAAAATTGTCCCCGATGGCATCTCTCCCAAGGTATCAAGTGCAATCCTCAACTCCCGTTGGATGTATCCCTGCTTATTAGCCGATTTCGCTGACAGACAGGCCAGAAAAATCTGACTAGCTTTAATCGCTTTCGGAATTTCATCTCGCCAAATTTGACCCGGAATCAGGTCTTTTTTATCCAACCAAGGTTTATATCCCGCTTGCTTGAGGCGGTTATACAGTGCCAAAACTGCTGGTTTATCCTCACTGGCATGGGCCAAGAAAATTTGGATCTCTGACTTTTTCATAACTTTTTCTTATGACCACAAGTAGGGGAGAGCCAGATTAACTGGCAGAAAATCTCTAAATAAACCATTTAACCCACATTCCGCACCCTAAGCTGTCACAGAGAGAAATTACGGAGAGAAAAAATCAAAGTGAGCATAAAAATAAACATAAGGAGCGAAAAAAGGCATTTGAGAAACAGTAAAGCACCAAAAATGGC
>NZ_JADEVX010000145.1:0-10893 GCF_015207925.1 Microcystis sp. LEGE 00066
CCCTACACCCTACACCCCACATCCTCACTTCCCCACACCCCACTTCCCCACCAGCAAACCCTAGATATTTCGACAAAATTGCCATGCAGAACAACGATAAGGAAAAATTCTGCTATATTATCTGCTAACTCTCTAGAAAACCCAATTAGTTTAATAATCTTTTCCCGGTATCTGAGAAAAAAAATAGTTCATCCCTTTAAAATATGGTTTTAGGGAGATATTTAGTGATTGTGTGAGGCAATTTGTGGTTAACAAGACAAAATCAAGGGCTAAAAGTAGAAAATCAGGCAAATTAGCAGCTAAAACTGTTAAAAAGCGGCGATTGTCCAGTAAATGGTTCCTGACAGCCCTAGGCTTAACTGGCTGCGCCCTAGTTTCCGCTACGGCCGGCGCTATGTTGGCTGTGTCTCTCTCCTCCACACCTTTGCGACAAGCTGCTCTTAGTCCTCAAGAAGCCGCCGCTTTTAACAATCAGCAGGCCATATCCTATGAAAATCTGCAACTTCCCGCCCTCAACCGCCCCGTTAATATTCTGGTGGTGGGTGCGAAAGTGTTGACATCCGATGTCAAGGAGGCAGAAACCCCAGATTTGGGTTATCATGCCCCGGTTAATTCCTTGGAGGGTTTAACCGATACCATGCTGTTACTGCGTTTTGACCCCCAAAGACAGAAGTTAACCATGCTTT
Organism: Microcystis sp. LEGE 00066; assembly: GCF_015207925.1. Lineage (NCBI taxonomy): Bacteria > Bacillati > Cyanobacteriota > Cyanophyceae > Chroococcales > Microcystaceae > Microcystis > Microcystis sp. LEGE 00066. The sequence goes on from NZ_JADEVX010000145.1 coordinate 687, forward strand.
CCATCCCCCGGGATACCCGCACCGATATCGAGGGTTACGGGGAGAAAAAAATCAATCAAGCTAACGCCCTCGGTGGACCTGCTTTAACGGCGGAAACGGTTAGTCATCTTTTAGAGGGAGTCGCTATCGATCGCTATGTTCGCATTAATGTGCAGGGTGTGGAAAAATTAATTGATGCTTTGGGGGGGGTGACGGTATATGTTCCCAAAGACATGAAGTACCAAGATTTTAGTCAACACCTCTACATTGACCTGAAAAAAGGGGAACAACACCTCAACGGCGAGAAATTCCTCCAGTTTGCCCGTTTTCGTTACGATGCTAAAGGCGATATCGGTCGTATCCAACGACAACAGCAATTAATGCGGTCTTTAGTGGAACAAACCCTAAAACCAGCAACTTTATTGAAAATTCCTGATATTATCGAGGTTATCCGCAATAGTATCGATACTAATCTCAGTTTAGAGGAGTTACTCGCCCTAGCCGGTTTTGCCTCCAAAACTGAGCGATCTGATGTGCAAATGCTACTCCTACCAGGAGACTTTAATGGTGATGGTCGGCAAGGGATCAGTTATTGGTTGCCCAATCAAAGTAAAATTCAAGAGCTAGTGGCTCAACATTTCAACCACGGCTTTTTTATGGCTGACACTGAAGAAACTACGCAACCGACTCGCATCGCTGTGGAAGATAGCACCGATAATCCAGAAGCGGTGCAAACTCTAGTCAGATATCTCCGCTCATTGGGTTATGAAAATGTTTTTGTCTCTAAGTCTTCATCGCCAATTCTAGAAACTACCAAAATTATTGCTCAAAAAGGGGATAATTCTCTCGCTGCTGCCCTGCATAATAGCCTTGGTGTCGGGGAAGTTTTGGTGGAAAGTACAGGGAATCTCGCTTCTGATGTGACAATTAAAATTGGTCAAGATTGGCAAGAAAAATCAGCTAATCTTTCTGAGCTATCCCCTGGCAACTAAGAGAAAAATCAAGTTTATCTGAGTTAGTAGTTGCCCATTGACAAAAAACTCATCCATTATCAGTTATCATTGATTAATGATTGGTCACTGATTACTGATTACTGTTTACTCTCCCATGACTCCTTTTGTCGAGAAACTAAAAACTCCTTTAACTAAGCAAAAAATCTCGGTTCTGCAAGTTAATTTGGGGAAAAGATGTAACCTTGCTTGTAGCCATTGTCATGTGGAAGCTAGTCCAGTTCGCACCGAAGAAATGACTCCAGAAGTATGCGAACAAATTATCGAACTGATCGCAAGATTTCCCCAAATTAAAACCGTCGATCTGACCGGCGGCGCTCCCGAAATGCTCTACGGTTTTAAACCAATTGTGGAAACCTCTAGAAAAGCGGGAAAAGAGGTAATTGTGCGCTCGAATTTAACTATTTATTTCGAGAAAGGATTTACTGATATTCCTGAATATTGCGCTGCCCATCAGCTGCGGGTGGTGGCTTCTTTACCCTGTTATCTTGCCGATAATGTGGATAAAATGCGCGGTCTTGGAGTCTATGATCGATCGATCAATGCTTTACAATGGTTAAACCGTCTTGGCTACGCTCAAGAGCCGAATTTGATTGTGGATTTAGTCTATAATCCCCAGATTCCTAAGTCAGAGAATTTTTCTCTCACACCGGATCAGGTATCCCTAACACAGGATTACAAAAAGTTCTTGCAAGAACATTTTAATATTTCTTTTAACAATCTGTTTACTATCACTAACTTACCCGTCGGCAGGACGCGCTTCCATCTGGAACACCGGCAACTCTATCAACCCTATCTTCAATTCCTCGAAGACCATTTTAATGGCGATACTGTCGAACATTTGATGTGTCGTAATCAGCTTTCCATTGATTATTTAGGTAATATCTATGACTGCGATTTTAATCAGATGGAGAATCTGGCTGCTTGCACCAGTCAAGGCCGAAAATTAACCCTGCCAGATTTATTACAAGCGGGTAGTTTAGATGTAATTGCAGAGGTACAAACCGCTTCCTATTGCTACGGTTGCACTGCCGGCAGCGGTTCCAGTTGTGGGGGAGCTTTGACTTCAATCTGAACAAGTGTACTGGATTGACAGCCTGTCTCGGGAAATTTAGTACAAATGCTCGGAATAGCTCTCCCTGCTGCCCACTCCGGTGCTGTCTTAACGGGGTAGGGTGTGGGGTGTAGGGTGTGGGGTGTGGGGTTTTACCGATTTTCAGGTGGTCAATTAGCCAATTTTCAGGGAAAAAGTCCCTGAATTCTCCCCCCGATCGCTCCAATCGCTGGCACTTTTTAGTCAAAAGTTGGACTATTGATTAGGGACCGGAAAAAACCGCCGATTCGATATCTTGACGACTAAGGGAGTATTTAAAAGCGCGATTGATGTCACTGCCATCATTGGCTGCCCGAAAGTAACGAACGGTGATTTCTTCGATATCGAGGCAGATTTCCGCTTTCCATGTCAGTTTTTCCACAGTCCAACAGTGGACATTCTCGGTATTTTTCCGACAACCTAACTTAACTAGCCATGCTTCGATCGCCGGTAAGGGATGATTATAGAGGGGAGTATCAGCAGTGGGAATCTTCATCGCATCTAAATCAAAAATAATTGGGCTACAGTGACAGCATTCTCTCCTCGAAGCATAGCAATAATCACCGCCAGTAACAAGCAGCCGAGCAGGGTGAGTGCCAAGATAAACAAAGCAAAAATCTCTCCCGAAGATAGGGGGCGATCGGTCGGATCGAGATAGGCGCTACGATTAGCTATGGGTTGATCGCTATCGGGGATAGTTTGGATGACATTCCAGCGCGAGTAACCTATCTGTAAATCATACAGGGAACGGCGATCGGGATTACTCAGGGTGGCATAAGCTTCGTTAAGACGCTGGAATTGAACCGTTGCCACTTCGGGGCTGAGTTCGGTAGTATCGGGGTGGTATCGTTTGCTTAGTTCCCGATAGGCTCGTCGCACTTCGATCACCGAGGCACTCGGATGTAGTCCGAGAATGGCATAATAAGTATTGGCAAAGCGCGAGTTAGCGGCAATGACTCGCGAGGTGGTTGGGGAATTATTGCGCTCGAAGGTCACAAGATTTTTTACACTAAAAATTGTCTTAATATTTTAACTCTGTTGATCATGAAATCTCGTTATCGCCTGCGTCTTCGGATCTGTCTTGTCTTTCTTATTATGGCCCTGACGAGTTTGTCCCCTTGGCTAACCCCTAGCGCCTACGCGGGGATCGATGACGATCGCCTCGATGGTAATATTTTTGTGGTCTACGCGGGTAATGGTTCCCTCGTACCACCGCGTCTAAATTTAGCGGAAACTTTTCAACGGAAAATTCCAGCTATAATCGTCTATTATCTGGATGATAGTAGTGATTGTAAGCGATTTGCGGCGATTGTCTCCCGTTTTCAAGAGTTTTACGGTCGCGCCGCCAGTATTATCCCCGTAAGTGTCGATTCTATCCCCTTAAAGTCTTCCTATCGTGCCGATGAACCGGGTTACTATTATCGCGGTGGGGTTCCCCAAACGGTGGTTTTAGACCAACAAGGTAAAGTGGTTTATGATGGTTTGGGCAATGTTAAATATGAAGATGTGGATGATGTCTTAAGAAAGGTTTTTGATCTTTTGCCTCGAGCGGAATCGGTAGAGTTAAAAAGACGCTCTTTTAACGAGTTTAACGCTGAATTGCGCTAGTTACCCCCTTTTTATCCTCAATTGAACCAAAAATAATCATTTAGAGATGCTGTCAGCAGCGTCTCTATCTTGTTTTTAGGAACAATAAAATTATTTACCTATTGCTTTTATTATCATTTAAGATTTATTTTAACCAATAAATGCTAGACAATTCAGATTTTATCTGGAGTAACATTTGAAAAATATTTGCAACAGTGCCAGACTAGAAAAAGTTTGCTAACCTAATTATACTAAGAACAATAATCATTCTTATAGGTGTGGGAGACAGCAATGAAAATCAAGCAAAATTTCCTAACAGCAGCGATATTACTGGGTTTTTCTAGTCCGGTACTGGCTAATAGTCTCGAAAACCTCTCTAGTAACCCCATGGCACAGGTAACAAGTGTCAATCAATTGCGGGATGTTTCTCCCACCGCTTGGGCGTTTGAGGCCTTAAGAAGTCTCGTGGAGAGGTATGGTTGTATAGTAGGTTATCCTGACCGCACTTTTCGCGGTGAACGCGCTTTAACTCGTTGGGAATTTGCCGCCGGGTTGAATTCCTGCTTAAATACCCTAGAAAGATTGATTCAAGAAGGAGTGGCGGTATTAAAAGAAGATCTAGACAAAATCAAGCGATTAGTCAGCGAATTCGAGACCGAATTAGCGGCATTGGGTGCTAGGGTTGATAACTTAGAAAATCGAGTCGCTTTTCTGGAAAATAATCAATTTTCTACCACTACTAAATTAACCGGGGAAGTGGTGATGGCATTATATGGGGTAGCCACAGGAGAAAAAAACGGTGGTGAAGGGATTCCCCAAGTGCCAGCTTTTGGTTATCGGGCCCGTTTAGAATTAAATACTAGCTTCACAGGCAAAGATTTACTCTATACCCGTCTAGCAACGGGAAATATTGCCGATTTAGCCGATACTACGGGAACTTTTGCCAGTACCTTAGCCTTTACCCAACCGGACGGCAACGATTTATTGGTAGAAGTTTTAAACTACAGTTTCCCCCTAACGGAAAATATCCAACTCTGGTTAGAAGCGACGGGAGGTGCTAAAGATGACTTTACCAATACCCTCAACTTTTTGGATGGAGATGGTGCTAGTGGGGCGCTTTCCGCTTTTGGTACCCGCAATCCCCTTTATTTTGCCCCCGGACAAACTGGACTCGGTTTACAGGGTAATTATGGGGCTTTGCAATTCAGCGCCGGTTATCTTGCTGGGGATGCTAACGATCCTAACCCGGGAGCGGGTTTATTTAACGGTTCCTATACTGCCCTAGGGCAGGTGGGTTATGTTCCAAACGATAATTTTGGCATTGCTTTATCCTACTTTCATGGTTATAACCAATTAGATACGGGAACGGGAAGCCAGCGCTCGAATTTCCGATTTTTCACCAAAGAACTATTGGGGGAGGCTGTCCCGACAATTAATAATAGTTTGGGTTTACAATTTAGTTGGCGAATTGTCGATGGTTTTGTCCTCGGTGGTTGGGGAGGTTACACAAAAGCTATCACCCTTAGCACCTTAGATGGACAACTAGAACGCGGGGATTTAGATATCTGGAATTGGGCGGTAACTTTGGCTTTTCCTGATTTATTTAAGGAAGGAAATACGGCTGGTATTATTGTTGGTATGCAGCCCTGGGTATCTAGTTCTAGTATTAGATTAAATGATGGTAGTGCCACTAATGATCCCGATACTTCCTTTCATATCGAAGGATTTTATGAGTGGAAACTCACCGATAATATTGCCCTTACTCCGGGGGTAATCGTGATTACTTCCCCTAACTCAAATAACAACAATTCCACCTTAGTTATCGGTACTATCCGCACGACTTTTACTTTCTGATTTGTCTAGGCAGCCAGTCAGAAATAAAGATAAAGTATGACGGGATTTGACATCATTTCTCGACGGCTGGCTGCTGTTCCGACGTTTCCCACTCTCAACTAACTGAATTAAGGGGGCATTTATGGTATTTTTAGAGACAATTTACCCTACTTTTGTGGTTTCTTTTTCGGTGGATTTAGAGGGTTTTAGTTTACGCTTCAGGGTTGAAGTTGTGGCGAAGAGGTCGAGGACGATTTGAGGAACACTGTTAAATGTGATTAAATAGGGTACAATGAAAGTTGAAGATACACCTAGTTAAGCCATGAAACAAGTTCTCAAAAATATTAAGGTATCGGAGATTTCTGCACTAATCGCTCAGTTAGGTTTTTCTCCTGAACAAGAAGTTAATCTGACGATTGAGGAAAATTCAGAAAGTCTTATCTCAATTATGGATAAAGTCGGCAAAAAAGCTCAAGCTAAAGGTTTGACAGAAGATAAACTAACAGAACTATTAGTAGATGAATCCTAATCGAGTTGTTATAGATACAAATGTTTTTATTAGTGCTTTACTCAATCCCCTAGGAACACCCAAAAAAGTAATCAATATAACAGTTAGTCAATTTACTATTCTCCAGAGCGAGGCAACTTATCAAGAATTGGCAACGAGAATAAGTAAAAAGAAATTTGACAAATATTTAGAAAAAGATGATAGGTTAGATTTCTTGTCGTCTCTTAGAAATAGGAGCTTATTTGTTGATATATCGCATGAAACGAGAGTTTGTTCCGATTTAGATGATAATAAATTCCTAGAATTAGCTGTATCTGGAATGGCACAATACATCATAACAGGCGATAAGGATCTTTTAATTCTCAATACTTATCAAGGGATTCCAATTATTACTCCAGCAGAGTTTTTAGTGATTTTCTAGTGTCCTTGAGAATTTTTTGAGGGAGGAATTCAAAAAAATAAACCCATCAACTGACTGAATGAGGAGGAATTTATGGTATTTTTAGAGGTAATTTAGCCGACTTTTGTGGTTGCTTTTTCGGTGGATTGGGACGGTTTTAGTTGGCAACTGATAATAAAGCCTCTTCTATTAGCTTTGGTAACTCAATACCATAAAACCGATTCTTAATGTGTAAAATGTGTAAGAGGAAGAGACGCAAAAAATAAACCCCCTCAACTGACTAAATGAAGGGGGTTATGATATTATTCCAATAGGAAGGGATAGATAGGGTTATAGCCATGAGTATTGATATCTCCGATGAAATTCTCAGTGCAACACGCATGACTGAAGCTGAGATGAGGCAGGAAATTGCGGTCATGCTCTTTCAAAAAGAGAAGCTCACCCTGGCTCAAGCGAGTCGATTTGCAGGAATGAATCGTATTGCTTTTCAACACCTACTTGCAAGTCGTCAAATTCCAGTACACTACGATGTCGAAGATTTTGAACAGGATATTAAGAACTTGCGGGAGATGGGAAGATTGTGATTGTTGTCAGTGATACATCTCCTATCAACAATCTTGCCGCCATTAATCAACTTCATCTGTTACAACAACTTTACGAAATAGTTTTTATTCCTGAAGCAGTTTATCGAGAATTAACTGAGCCTGATTTTCCAGTAGCAGGTTCAATAGAAGTCCAAACCTTAGATTGGATTCAAACTCGAACGGTAACTAACCACACAGTGATTAAAGCTCTTGCTGATGAACTAGATAAGGGAGAAGCTGAGGCTATTGCTTTAGCACTTGAGTTGGGAGCGGATCAAGTTTTGATTGATGAGCGTCGTGGTCGTAGAATTGCTGCTAGACTTAATCTTCGATACACAGGAATTCTGGGCATTTTGGTTGAGGCGAAGAATCGAGGGTTAATCTCTGAGGTGAAACCCCTACTAGACGCTTTGATCAATCAAGCAGGATTTTGGGTTGATGCGCCTTTATACAGTAGTGTTTTACAGATGGTTGATGAAGGAAAAAACAAACCCCCTCAAGATTGAATGAAGGGGTATTTATAGTATTTTTAGAGGTAATTTAGCCTACTTTTGTGGTTTCTTGTTCAGTGGATTGAGAGGGTTTTAGTTGGCAACTGATAATAAAGCCTCTTCTATTGGCTTTGGTAACTCAATAGCATGAAACCGATTCACAGAAAAAGCGTAATCTTCACCACTTTCATCAATAACCCGAATTAGACTGTTTATTTCTGCTGTCTCATCAGGGATAACGCGGTATATTTTGCCCACCTCTAGTGAAGCTTCGTAGCCTTCATTATTGAGACAAACTGCGAACTTATTTGTTGGAGATGACTCTATTTTCATGGTCAATCTAGAAACGGTAACTTGAGCTTAAATTCTTTTTTGCCGATGCCATGAGCTTCATACCAATGGACTTCAGCTAACCTTACTATACCATTGGCAAGCTGAACTTGGGCTATGCCCTTTAATTTTCTCCATTTACCTTTGCCATACTGTTTTTGCAACCGTTCCCGATTACGAATTCCTGTTCCTGTGGCAATAATCTCGATATTCGTAATATCGCTGATAATCTCAAAGTCCACGATCAAGCAAGCAATCTTAAAGAGTGACCCTCTATTATAGCATCTATTGCCAAAAAAGAGATATAAAAAAACAAAACCCCCTTAAGATTGAATCAAGGGGCATTTATGGTATTTTTAGAAGCCATTTAGCCGACTTTTGTGGTTTCTTTTTCGGTAGATTGGGAGGGTTTTAGTTGGCGCTTCAGGGTTGAAGCTGCGCTAGAGCCGAAGGTGATGATACTCAAACTGTTATTTTTTGTACTGTAGATTTTTTGGTTATTTCCTTAGGATGTCTGAACAATTGACCTTCATTTTGGTAGAAAACTTCATAATCTGGGGCCAGTTCAAGACATAACTGTTTCCATAAACTAATTCCTTCTTGTTTAAAATCCATTTCAGCTTGCTGATTAGGAAAATCTGATAAAGGTGGATAGTCTTGATTTAAAGTCTTATCGTAAGTATCCTGCCATGAGTTTAAACGTTGAATGGTTGCTTGACTTAATGGTAATTCTTCAGGAGCAATGTTATCAATTTCATCTACTCCCCAAAGTGGGTAACTTCCATAATCTGCCCAAAGTTTGATTCTGATTGCCATAACTATCATTCCTGAATAAGTTCGTTAATTAATCGAGTTGGAGTTGGATTAGCACTCACTAAGTAACCATTATGACTAATTTCTAGAGAAACATATTGAATAATTCCATTGATTTCTACTTGATAAATTATGCGACTTTTTCCTTGTATGCCAATAATTTTTCCCTCACTAATAGCTGTTACAATTAAATCGGGAATTTGTTTTTCAGTAATACCTCTCTGGAGAAAATCTTCTCGATGATTTTCTAGAATATGCAGCAATCCAGAACCTTTGTCACCTGCTTTTCCAGTTTCTAGAAAAACAATTTTCCCGCTAGGATCTTGAGTAATTATGATAATATTTTCTGGGGTATGTTTGATTGCTGCTTTTTTAAGTTCAGCAATCAGGAGTTTTTTCTGATCGTTGTTCGGATTCGACCTCATTGCCGATTATAGCTCAAGATTGCGTAAGTTGATCTAGTTTACTCATCCCTCAATTATACAATAAAACCCCCTCAAGATTGAATGAAGGGGTATTTATAGTATTTTTAGAGGTAATTTAGCCTACTTTTGTGGTTTCTTTTTCAGTGGATTTAGAGGGTTTTAGTTGGCAACTGATAATAAAGCCTCTTCTATTGGCTTTGGTAACTCAATAGCGTACTACGGGCTAGAGACTCTTCAGAGCATCGGAGACCATATCATATAAGCTGCTGACGGTGTCTACTTTCTGCAGGCTTTCCCAGCCCAGACTGATGTTGAATTCTTCCTCTATCCTCGCGAGCAATTCCCATTTGTCCAGCGAATCGATGCCTAAATCTTCCTCCAAATGTAGATCCGCTGTCAGAACTATGGCTGGGTCGGATATCTCCTCTCGTATTATACTTTAGATGTTCATAATCTGAGATTTATTAAACTTCTGAAATCGTAGAGTCAGCAAGGAATCCAGTTCTTTTTTATGTTTCAGATGGGCATCATTCAGACATTCATAAATAGCTGAAGAAAAGTCAGAAAAGTTTTCATAATATTTACCATGTAAACATTTCTTTTTGACAAATTTCCACAGCCTTTCAATTAAATTTAGATTAGGCGAATAAGACGGCAGATAGAGTAGCTCTATTGACAAAGAAAGAGCCAATTCTTCAACAATTTTACATTTCTGATAGCGGGCATTATCTAAGACTAGAGTGATGGGAATCATTAGTCCTAAAGCAGCTATTTTTTCAAGAAGTTCACAGACTTGAGTTGCCGTAATATAAGTGTCATTAGTAACTAGAATCACTTCATGAGTTATTGCATTTAATGCTCCTAAAACATTGAAGCGTTTACGCCCGCTCGGTGACTTAACAAAAAGTCTCTCAAAACACCAAACAAAACCGAGAAATGCTCCCATGACGAAGTGAGCGGCATCAACAAAAAAAACAGCCCTTTTTCCTTCTTTAGCCTCATTTAGTCTGGGTTCTAGCTTTTTTTGTTTGTAGTCTTCTTGTTCATCTGGGTCAGCTTTAGAAGGAAGAGAACCTATTTTTAAACATTTCATTCCCAAGGATTTTAAGAATTTCCTCACTTGGGTAGGACTTCGTTTTATCCCTGTCAATTCT
>NZ_JADEVX010000014.1:0-44724 GCF_015207925.1 Microcystis sp. LEGE 00066
GGTGTGGGGTGTGGGGTGTAGGGTTTTACCGATTTTGAGGGGGTCAATTACCTAATTTTCAGGGAAAAAGTCCCTGAATTTTCCCCCCGATCACTCCCATATTTGGTACTTTTTGATTGACAAAAAGTCTAAAAGTCTTACCCAACAAGGTTTTTAGATTTATTCAGCCAACCCTAAATAGGGTTGGCTGAATATCAGTTTAAGCCTTGCTATAAAATGGTTTTGGGACTTTTTTGGCTAAAAAAGTCCCAGAAACGAACGTTGAGAAATGGGAATGGGGACTCAAAACCCTTGCACTTTCGCTCTTCGATTGGGAAGGGTTCCACTTGCAGACGTGCGAGGTCATTCTGTTATTCTGACTTCCCCTCCCGACGACCGGCTACTGACGACCGACTCCTGACCCCAGCCTAGGACTTTTTCAGCAAACCCTAGGTAGTTGGGGAATCTGCCACAACAAATCGATATTCCGACGCAACAAACGCACCAGCTCCCCGTCATGGCCTTAAACCGCCGTTTTCCGTGACTCAAGGATGGGGTGGATAATTGTCCAGGCTAGGACGATAATTAAAGCCAAGATACCAAAACGAGCCATAGAACTAACTAACTGGTGCAAGGGGAACAAACGGCCTAAAAAGAAAGATAATGTCACCATAATCGTCGCCCACACCGTCGCCCCACCGAGATTACAGAGGAAAAAGCGACCGTAGGGCATTCGGGCAATTCCCGCCATGGGACCTGCAAAGATTCTTAACAAAGCCACGAAACGACCGAAAAAGACCGCCCGGGGTGCATTTTTACTAAATTGATCCTTGGCTAATTCTAGTTTTTGAGGCGGAATCCGAAAGAATTTGCCAACTTTTAACAAAAACGGCCAACCTCCAGCGCGGCCGAGCCAATAGCCAAAATTATCGCCCAAAACTGCTCCTGTAATTGCGCTGACTAAAACTAACCAATAGTTTAAATCACCGCTACCGGCAAGGAAGCCGCCGACAATGGTGATGGTTTCTCCTGGGATGGGAATCCCCGTATTTTCCAGGGTGATGCCGATAAATACTGCCCAGTATCCGTATTGGTGGGCGATTTCTTCAATATTTTCTAGGGATAATAGCTCTAGGGACATGGAGCGCTTTCTTAACAAAGGTTTACGAATATTCTAAGATATTTTTACAGTATTTAACCGTGGCTGAACATGACTTTTCCCAGTATTGATTTATTAGCAATTCGTCAGGGTGAGATAAAAGATTTAGCGGGCATGAACTTGGCAGGGGCTGATTTAGCGGGTGCAGATCTAGCCGGGGCGAATTTACGCGCAAATTTACGCGGTGCTGACCTAACTGGGGCAAATTTAAGGGGAGCAGATTTTCGTAATGCCGATTTACGCGGAGCAATTCTCCTCGATGCGATCGTGACTGGGGCAAGTTTGGCCGGCGCTTTTTTAGCCGGGGCGGTTTTTAATCATCTAGATTTGTCCGGGGCGGATTTTCGCGGTGTCGATGGCCGGGGAGTGAGTTTTGTCGGGGCGATTTTAACCCAAGCGGATTTTACTAGCGCTAATCTGTCCGGAGCAGATCTGTCGGCAACCGATTTAGAGGAAGCAATTTTTTTCGGGGCGATTTTACGCGGAACAAATTTTACTGATGCCAATCTTCTTTGTGCTAGTTTAGCCTCGGCAGTAACCACGGGGGCAATTTTCGATCGAGCTTGTTTAGAAGGGACAGGATTAACCTAAGTAGGTAGTCGTTAAAAATTATCAGACACCCCCCTTATCAAGGGGGGACTAAGGGGGGATCGACACCCCCCTTATCAAGGGGGGACTAAGGGGGGATCGACACCCCCCTTATCAAGGGGGGACTAAGGGGGGATCGGCACCCCCCTTATCAAGGGGGGATTAAGGGGGGATCAGAGGCAAAATCTATCTTCAATTTAATTATAACTACTTACTTAAATGGCTGATAGATAAAAGAAGATGAATTTCTAATCGGTTGCTATCTGCCTCCATAACTCCAGCTATTCTGAACCATTTAACCCCTTTGCTGCCCGGGGTCTTCCTCTTGGCCAAATTGGTCAAGTTTTTGCCATTCTCCACCAGAAAATTTAGTTTAATTGTCTGGGTAATCAGTGCAGTTATTGAAGAATTTTACCCAACCAATTAAGCAATCAACCCAGTTCCTTAAGGGAACCTAGAAGAAAAGATTATGCACAAAAATGATAGGATTGATCGATACCTAGCTGCCGTTAATCGCCATCGATGAGATCTTTACGCCAACTTTACCGCTATTTAAGTTTATTTTGCCTCTGTCTTCTTCTGACTGTGGGCTGTCAGTCCACTAATTCCAATTTACCCCAGGGGGATAGCGATCGCCTGATAATTGGGACAACCCTAAAACCACGCTCGATCGATCCGGCCGATAGTTATGAGTTAGCGGGACTTTTTATTATTTATAATCTCGGTGAAACTCTCTACACCTACGCCGAAGGAACCACTAATTTAAAGCCTCTCCTTGCCACGGAATTGCCCCAAATTAGCCCCGATGGTTTGACTTATACTATCCCAGTACGTCGAGGAGTTATCTTTCATGATGGCACGGTTTTTAACGCAGAGGCGATGAAGTTTTCCCTAGAAAGATTTATCAAAAATGGTGGCGAACCTTCCTTTCTTCTCCGGGATACAATTGATAAAATCACCGCCAGCAAAGAGGACGAAATTACTATTAAATTAACCAGACCTTTTGCCGCTTTTCCCGCTCTTTTAGCTTACCCCGGAGCCTGTGCGGTTTCACCCAAATTTTATCAAATTGGCGAGGGTAAATTTAAACCCGAAGAATTTATCGGCACAGGACATTATCGATTAAAAGCAGTTACTAGCGATTCTTTTAGTTTAGAAGCTTTTGATCGCTATTGGGGAGAACCAGCCAAAAATAAGGGAGTTAATGTGCAAATTTATCTCTCGAATCCTGCCAATTTATTTAACGGTTTTCAAACAGGTGCGGTGGATATTGCCTATCAATCTTTACTGCCTCCTCAAGTGAGAAAATTACGCACAGAAGCAGCCCAAGGAAAATGGCAAGCGATCGAATCTTCTGGGGCAGCAATTAACTTTATGAGCGTCAATCTCAAAAGTGAACCCACCGACAATATTTTAGTGCGACAAGCAATCGCTTCTCTAGTCGATCGAGATTTACTTAATGATCGCATTTTACAAGGTCAAGGCATCCCTCTTTTTAGTCTTATTCCTACTACTTTTTCCGAGTCACAACCGGTGTTTAAAGAGCGCTATGGCAACCATAATATAGAACAAGCCAAACAATTACTAAAAACCGCCGGTTATAGTCCAGAAAACCCCGCAATTGTAGAAGTTTGGCACTCCTCGGGATCGATTACTTCCAGCAGCGTGGCAGCAGTGATGAAAGCTCTAGCAAAACGGGATTTAGATAATATGATTCAATTTGAACCCAATAGTATCCTAGGAGCGGCCTTTTTCCGTAATATTAGCCGGGGACTTTATACCACTGCTCTATCTAATTGGTATCCCGATTTTTTGGATGCAGATAACTATATTTATCCCTTTTTGGATTGTGCTAAAGGTTCCCCAGAAACTGGCTGCGAAGAGGGAGGATCCCAAAGTCAAGGCTCATTTTTTTATAGTCAAGAAATGAATCAATTAATCTCCCAATCCCGTCGGGAAAGTAACCCAGCTAAAAGAAAGCAAATTTTTGGTAAAATTCAGGAAATTCTCGCCGATGAAGTTCCCTATATTCCCCTTTGGCAAACCAAAGAATATGCTTTTGCTCGTCATGGCATCACGGGAGTTATCATTAATCCCAGTCAAACTTTTCCCTTTTGGACAATTGCCCAAAAATCCCGATAATTAATCATGAGTCAGCCGTCAGCTTTTGCTCCCCGGCTCGCCCTGCTGCTAGGGGGATTTTATCTGTTAAAATTTCTTATCATCGTGAGGCGAAAACAAGCGGTTCTGGCCTTGCCTCCTGTCTTACAATGGTTAAATATAGGTTGTGTAGATAAATCGCCATGAAACACACATTATCCGTATTAGTTGAAGATGAAGCGGGAGTCTTAACCCGTATTGCTGGATTATTTGCCCGTCGCGGCTTTAATATTGAAAGTCTAGCCGTCGGTCCTGCCGAACAAATGGGAGTTTCTCGCATTACGATGGTAGTGCCAGGAGACGAGGACAGCATCGAACAGTTAACCAAACAACTTTACAAATTAATTAACGTCCTCAAGGTGCAGGATATCACCCAAACCCCTTGCGTGGAAAGGGAATTAATGCTGATTAAAGTTAATGCTACCGCCGAGCGCCGAGCAGAAGTGATCGAATTAGCGCAGGTATTCCGAGCGCGAATTGTGGATATTTCTGAGGAAACCCTGACCATCGAAGTGGTGGGGGATCCGGGTAAAATGGTGGCGATTATGCAAATGCTGAATAAATTTGGCGTTCGCGAGGTGGCGCGTACCGGTAAAATTGCTCTGATTCGCGAGTCGGGAGTCAATACGGAATACCTGAAAGCTTTAGAGGCTAAAATGGCAATTTAGGCATATTGGGGATGAATTGGGGTGTTAGGGTGTTAGGGTTTTAGTTAAAATTCCCCACTTCCCCGCTTCCCCTATTGCCTTCAGAAGCTGATAAAAACTATGTCTAACCAGTCGCCGAAAACCCAAATTAGTCAACTTGTCACCGTTGCCGTGCAGAAATTGCAAGGAAAGGTAAATTTTCAGGCGGTAAATCTCAAAAAAGGGGCGAGAGTTCCCGAATTACGCCTTAAAAACGAGAATGGCAGCGGGGAAAGCAAATATCCCCTCATTGGCGATCGCTATTTGTTAGGCCGTAGTTCCAGTTCCTGTGATATTACTATCCGTAATAATGTGGTGAGTCAGATTCACTGTTCCCTGCAGCGGGACCCGAAAAATCCCCATAATTTCCTGCTCACAGACGAAAACTCCACCAACGGGGTTTATATGGGTAAACGTCGTCTGAAAAGCGTTTCCCTGCGTCATGGGGATACTTTTACCCTGGCCCCCCCAGACTTAGCTAATTGTGTCACCATCTCCTATTACTGTCCCCCTCCCCTGTGGGCGCGACTTTTGCGCTATGGTTTCTATGGTGCGGGGGGTATTTTCGGTTTATTAGTTCTAGGGATTATCTGGGAAAGTCGCAAAGTTAATGTTTATCCACTCCCTTCCGGGGTGAGCGGTCCAGTGGTGGTTTACCCTAGGGATGGTCAAACTCCCCTCAATCCCAGGCGACAGGAAACTCACCAAGAATTAGGTAATCTGGGCGATTTTTCTCCCTATTTGCCCAAGGCGCTTGTCGCTTCCGAAGATAGTCGTTTTTACTGGCATTTTGGCGTTGATCCTTTGGGGATTGTCCGGGCTGTTATGATTAATCGGGAACGTCAAGGCATTCATCAGGGGGCCAGCACCCTGACTCAACAGTTAGCGCGTAGTTTATTCCCCGAAGTCGGTCGCCAAAATACTGCTGGTCGCAAAATCCGGGAGGCTGTGGTCGCTTTACAATTAGAGGCGGTCTATAGTAAGGATACAATTCTCAAAACCTATCTCAATCGAGTTTATCTCGGTCTGGCTGGTTACGGTTTTGAAGATGCGGCCCGCTTTTATTTCGATAAATCCGCTAGGGATTTAGATATCTCCGAGGCTGCCACCCTTGTGGCTATGTTACCCGCCCCGAATCGATTTAATCCCATTCAAGATTACGACACTTCCGTAGAATTACGCAATCGTGTCATCGATCGCATGGCTCAATTAAGGATGATTTCCCCAGAAGAGGCCGCCAGCGCTCGCAGATCCCGCATTGAAATCAGTCCCCAAGCCAAAAAATCCCTATCTAGTACGATTGCACCATATTTTTATAGTTACGTTTTCGAGGAATTACAGGATCTTTTAGGGGAAGAAGTGGCCAAAGAGGGCAATTTTATCGTTGAAACCAGTTTAGACCGCCGGCTGCAAGCGATCGCAGAAAAAAGCTTAAAAACTCATATTTTAAACCAAGGCCCCCGCTATCGATACTCCCAAGGTGCTTTAGTTACCCTAAACAGTCAAACCGGGGAAATTCTCGCTTTAGTCGGGGGAGTTGATTATCAAAAAAGCCAATTTAACCGCGCTATCCAAGCTAAACGTCAACCCGGTTCCACTTTTAAGGTATTTGCTTATACTGCCGCCCTAGAAAAGGGAATATCGCCCTATAAAACCTATACCTGCGCGGGACTCTCTTGGCAAGGACAGGCCTATTCTCCCTGTGAACGCAGTAGCGGGGCCATCAATATGTTTCAAAGTTTAGCGCGATCGGAAAATAGTGTCGCCCTTCGCATTGCTCGTGAGGCAGGATTAAGCAATGTGGTCAATGTGGCGGAACGTTTGGGGGTAAAATCACCTTTAAATGCTGTACCGGGGCTAATTTTAGGACAAAGCGAGGTAAATGTCTTAGAAATGACCGGCGCTTATGGGGTTTTTGACCATGGTGGACGCTGGAATCGTCCCCACGCTATTAAACGCATTCTCGACGCTTCCGACTGTGAAAATGTGGAGGATTTGAGTACCTGTCGGGTTATTTATGACTATGGCGAGGATAACGAGAGAAATCAGCAGGTAATCTCCCCTAAAACCGCCGAAACGATGAATAGCCTATTGCGGGGGGTGATAACCAATGGTACAGGAGGCGCTGCCAGTATTGGCATGGGAGAAGCGGGTAAAACGGGAACTACGAATAATTATGTGGACCTCTGGTTTATCGGCTATCTTCCCCGTCGCCATTGGGTGACAGGCATTTGGTTAGGGAATGA
Organism: Microcystis sp. LEGE 00066; assembly: GCF_015207925.1. NCBI lineage: Bacteria > Bacillati > Cyanobacteriota > Cyanophyceae > Chroococcales > Microcystaceae > Microcystis > Microcystis sp. LEGE 00066. The sequence continues at coordinate 6,819 of NZ_JADEVX010000014.1, forward strand.
TAACAATTCCCCCACTTCCGGCAGTAGTCAACAGGCAGCCAAATTATGGGGCGATTATCACCGTCAGTTAATCACTACACAAAATTAATCCCATTGACTCTCAAGCTCAGAGGCATTTTAACCGTCTATCCTTAAGATTGGTGGCAGGAACCACAAAGACAGAAAGGACACAAAGATCGATCGCTTCTATAGTAAGTTAAACTGATCACACAAAGAGTGAGAGAGCCGCTGAATCTCCCCCACTTCCCACTGCCCACATAATAAGGGTGTCCTAGTCCTAGCTAACACACCCGCAAATATTATTTCTGGTGGCTTGGTTTTACCCCAAAAATCCACAATTGTCCGACTCACCGCAGGGGAGGGACAGGGATAGATTAGGCAATCACCTGAATATTGCCTGCATTGAGAGTCGCTGCGCCAGGTCCAGCAATGTTTGCGATTGTAACCAGACCACCAATATTCGATAGGTCTTGGTCAAATGATAAAACACCGCCACTATAGATAATTTTGGCAGTGCCATTTTCAGTTGCCGAGAATAGGCTAGGAGTTAAAGCACCGCCAATGGTAGTCAGTCCGCCGAAACCACCGGAAGAAAGTACGATAGCATCTGCACCACCAAAACCAAAATCGGTGATGGTGTCAGCGCCTTCGTTGGAATTGTTGTAAACAAACTGGTCAGCACCCAAACCACCAGTTAGGGTGTCGTTTCCGTCGCCACCGATTAGGGTATCGTTTTCCGATCCACCATCTAGGCTATCGTTTCCGTCGCCACCAAGTAGGCTATCCTCTTCCGAGTTACCAAATAGGGTATCGTTGTCCGAGCCACCAAATAGGGTATCGTTGTCCTCGCCACCATCTAGGCTATCGGTTCCCGATCCACCATCTAGGCTATCGTTTCCGCCGCCACCAAGTAGGGTGTCGTTTCCGTCGCCACCGATTAGGGTATCGTTTACCGATCCACCATCTAGGCTATCGTTTCCCGCGTCCCCATCTAGGCTATCGCTTCCCGATCCACCAAGTAGGGTGTCGTCTCCGTTGTCACCGTGTAGAGTATCCGCGCCGCCGCCACCATCTAGGATATCGTTTCCGTCGCCACCAAATAGGGTATCCGCTACACCACCACCGGTTAGGGTATCATTGAAATTACTGCCTACAATGTTATAGGAATCGGTGGCGACGAAATTCCGGATCCCATTTGGAGTCAGAAGACTCGACGCTTTCGGTATCGTGTTATTAGTATCACCGCTTAGTTGATAAGTGCCGGCAGCCCCACCTCTAACATAGGTAAAGCTATTTGCTGGCAGGGAAAAGTTCTGAGAAAAGCCTCCACGGTACCGGAAAAGGGTTACATTAGCAGCAGCGCCGAAGTTGGTTATTCTCCAAGCTGTAGGGCCGCCGGCAGTTAAAGTGCGCTCGGAAGTGAGATTATCGCTGGTAATGTTAAGCCCTGGTCCTGATACATGAATGAGGATATCATTAAAGGTGTTCATGAAATTACGCACTGAAACAGTGCCACCAGGACTGAAATTAGCACCAGTGGTGAGGGTGGCGAATGATGTGGTTATAGTGGCCATGGTTTTTCCTTTGTAATGATATGTTTGAATGTGAAGAGTCTGATAGTCATCCTCCCGATTATTATATACCGAGAAAAAAAATACAACCCTGTTTTCTAGGCTTGTTTCCGGAATTATTGCTAATGGTTAAGTTTTTATCAATTCTAGGTTAATTTTTGGCTGGGTATGATATAGAGCACCCCAGAAATTAAAGTTAATGTTACTGATAGCCAAAAAGCCCCCTGAGCAATTAAATTATATTCAGAAGGCAAGGGAGCGATTAAGAGAGCGATAGCGATAATTTGGCTGACTGTTTTGCTTTTTCCCCACCAATTAGCCCCTTTTATGTCGCTATTTCCTGTTAAATTGGGATTAATGCGCCAACCAGCGATCGCTAATTCGCGAGCAAGAATCAAAAATACTCCCCAAGCGGCAATTACATCCATTTCAATGAGAGCTAAAAGAGGAGCGAGAACCAGCAATTTATCGACCAAAGGATCGAGAAATTTACCTAATTCGGTGATTTGATCCAATTTTCGCGCTAGATAACCATCGAGCCAATCGGTACTGGCAGCAATCAGAAAGATAATTAAACTTAACCAGCGATCGATTTCTGTGCCTTGATGCAACCAGTATAAAATTAATGGCAGTCCCAAGAGTCGCGATAGGGTAATCGAGTTGGGTAGGTTCATTTTTCAGTGATCAGTAAACAGTAATCAGTGATCAGTAATCAAGCTCTCTTAGGTTTGGTGGGCAAAATGTATTCTAAGATACAGTCCTGCTGGCGAGCGAGTGGAAGGAACCACAAAGACACAAAGGACACAAAGATCGATCATATAGTAAGTTAAACTTATAACACAGAACCTAGAAGAGCCAAAACTGATAACTGATAACTGATAACTGATAACTGATTTTAGCTGGCTAATTTGAGATCGAAATTACTTTGTTTATTGCCTAATTGCCTGAGCCAACGATAATTATAAGCTAAAGCACCCCAGAAGGTGGGATAAACGGCATAATTAACGCCAAATTCTTGGCAAACTTCCGCTAAAATTGGGGCAATTTTGTGGTAGTGAATATGACAAATTTGTGGGAAAAGATGATGAACAACTTGATAATTTAATCCCCCTAAATACCAATTTAAAAAGATATTTTTAGGGGCAAAATCTACGGTAGTTCGCACTTGAAAAATTGCCCATTCGTCTTCGATTTGATTAGCTGCCGAGGGTTGAATAAATTCGGCGGGTTCCAAAACGTGAGCTAACATAAATACATGACAGGCAAGCACTCCATAGGTCATAAAAACAATGAGAAAACCGATCGCTATTTCTAGGGGACTATAACCAACTAAGAGAGGAATGCCAATAAACCAAAAGAGATAAACAACTTTTCCGCTCAATAAAATGAATAGATCGATCGCTTTAGGATTGGGAATTTTAATCTCGCCAAAACGATGACGAAAGAGGATAGAGCGCACATCGGAGAATGACCAATAGATAGGAATTATAGCGTAGAGGATTGGGATAAATAAATGTTGATATCGATGATACCATTTATGCTCGGCATGGGGAGTCATTCGCACCACACCATCGCCGTGAATTTCCAGATCGTACCCTAAAACATTGGTGTAGGTATGATGGAGATAGTTATGACGAAAACGCCAGAGATAACTGGAAGCGCCGATGATATAATCGTAGGTCATGCCAAGGAGAGAATTAACCCATTTTTTACTAGAATAGCCGCCATGGTTGGCATCATGACCAATGCTAAAACCAATCCCTGCTAATCCTGCTCCTAAAACCAGACAACCGATGATTTTTAGCCACCAGATATCCGGACCAAAAAGCACAAATAACCAAGCGGCAATTACCCAAGTTAAAATCGTGATTGTCTTCAGGTACATGGCCAAATTATCTCTGGTGGGGATGCCGTTTTCGGTAAAATAAGCATCAACTCGTTTATTCAATTCCTTTCTAAAACCCTGATTTTCGGTAAAGGTTACTCGCATTCCTATTTTTGTCCTAGAAGTTGGTATGACGGCAATTTGTGGCAGCTCAGAGTTAATTTATGAGTCTTTTACTGGTTTGCTAAGGCTGTCTCACTATAACTGATAGTTTCTTATCAGTCTCTCATCTATTGTCAGAGAAAGAGGTGCGCTTGGCAAGGCAATCGCTCAATTTATTTGCTCCTCTTGCAGAAAATCCTCGGTTTTTACCTAATCAGATAGCAGATACCTGTAGCCGGTGATAGGGATGAGCATTAGGTACTTTTGTACTAAAAGCTTGCGCTTTGATAATGTACCTTTTGGGCGAACGCAGTTCGCCCCTAGATTGTGGACAAAATCCGTTACTGTAGGGGCGCAATGCTTGCGCCCTCCGATCGCTCAGGTTTGCTGATCACCTTAAGTAGGGGGAGAGCCTTCGAGGTGCTAGGGACTTGCGCTTTGATAATGTACCTTTTGGCTGGTCTGGTTCTTCTACAGAGCGATTTCTGGCTGGGATATTATTCCTACGCAAGTCCCTAAGTAGTCGTGCAAAATTAATTTCCTAGTGAAGATAGGCAAGAGCGGGGTTAGATATGTGTAATTAGGGCTTGCTGAATAATGGTAAAACCCTTTTAAAATAAGGCTTTTGACCTGTTAAAGTCCGATGTTAGTGCAAGAAAATAGGATTGGGACTTTCAAAAACCTTGCATTATCCTTCTTATAGTACATTAGTTGGTACAAAAAACAAGGGCAACAAAGCACGAAACTCCTGACTCCTGACTCCTGACTCCTGACTCCTACCCCCAGGAAAAACTTTTTCAGCAGACCCTAATTAATTTTGCTTGGGTACTTATTTTGGCTCTTCCAGGTTCTGTGTGATAAGTTTAACTTACATAGGGCTTGCTGAATAAATCTAAAAACCTTGTTGGATCACACTTTTAGACTTTTTTTCCCTCAAAAAGTGCCAGCCGTTGCGGGAATCGGGGGGAAAATTCCTGGACTTTTTCCCTGAAAATTAGGTAATTGACTACCTCAAAATAGGTAAAACCCCACACCCCACACCCTGCCCCTAGGAAAAGCTTTTTGCCGCAAACCCTACATAGGATCGATCAATTTATTTCATCGAAAATATTGCCAGATAATTTAACCAACACCAATTAATGAACCCTGGAATATAACATCGTCGCTATTCTTGGATATATCAGCTAATTGACTAATATTTTCTAACTCAATTGCGGGAGCAGTTCGTTTAATTAAACCAGTTAAAACCTTACCTGGACCCACTTCGATCGCTTTCTTCACACCCACATCTGGCAATTTTAACATAATTTCTCGCCAGCGAACCGAGCTAGTCATCTGCCAGATCAGATATTTTTTTAATTCTTCCCCATCCTGGGTAGGATTGCTGGGATCGACATTAGAAATCACAGGAACTTTTGCAGACCGAAAATTAACTAATTCTAAAATCTGCTGAAATTGAATAGCGGCATTTTCCATCAAGGGAGAGTGAAAAGCGCCAGATACTTTTAACTGGATAACCCGCTTAACTTTCACTTGACCTAATACTAAATCCACCGCTTCAGGAGTCCCAGAAATCACCACTTGTTCAGCACTATTATCATTAGCAATAACTACATTTTCCGTCTGATTAACCACTGTCTCTAGACTGGTGCGATCAAATTTCATTAAGGCGGCCATTTTACCACCTTCGGCCGCATCCATCAAACGGGAACGGTTCTGCACTAGATTTAATCCTGTCTCAAAATTAAACACCCTGGCCGCATATAAAGCGGAATATTCACCGAGACTATGACCGGCAACTAGATCGGGAAAATGACCTTTTTCTTGCAACAAATCCGCTAAAATACTCTCCACCACAAATAAACAAGGTTGAGTATAAAGAGTACGAGATAGGGTTTCTTCATCCCCTTGACATTTTTCTAAAACCGACCAACCAAGGATTTTTGCTGCTATTTCTAATCTCTCTTGGCCAAGTGCGCTTTCCGCTAAATCTCCAATCATTCCTAACGCTTGCGATCCTTGTCCCGGGAATATCCACGCTGTTTTCATAAGTTCTTAAAATAGATAGATAGTTGTGTTTCGGTCAGTTATCAGTTATCAGTTATCAGTTATCAGATGTGAGTTTTTAGTTTACTGGTTACTGGTTACTGGTTACTGAATTAATCTCCCCAACGGAAGATAATCCCACCCCAAGTTAAACCAGCACCAAAGCCGGAAGAAGCAATAATATCACCTTTTTTGACCTTACCACTCCTGACAGCTTCATCGAGAGCTAGAGGAATCGAGGCCGCGGAAGTGTTGCCATACTCGCTGAGATTGCTGATCACCTTTTCCGGAGGCAGTTTCAGGCGATCGCTAACCGCATCCATAATTCTTTGGTTAGCTTGGTGCAGAACTAACCAATCGATGTCACTGGTGGTTAAATTAGCCCGATAGAGAGCTTTTTCGATGACCTCTGGCACTTTCGCCACGGCAAAACGATAGACTTCCCGTCCGTTCATCTTTAGGGGCTTATAGGTCCCTTTTTGAACCCTTACCCCCTGCTTAAGGGGCAATTCCTCCCCCTCGTAGGCGAGATTGAGAGAACCATTCTGGCTGCCGTCGCTATGGAGTTCAAAACCGAGAATGTTATCTTTTGTATCATTTGCTTGACAAAGAACCGCCCCTGCCCCATCACCAAAAAGGACACAGGTAGCGCGATCGTTCCAATCCACCCAACGGGAGAGAACATCGGCCCCGATAACCAAGACATTGCGGTAAGTACCAGTACGGATAAACTGGGTGGCGGTGACTAATGCCACCAGAAAACCCGAACAGGCGGCGGTGAGATCAAAAGCGATCGCCCGATTGGCCCCGATCTGACTTTGCACTTGGGCCGCGCTACCGAATAGATCATCGGGGGTAGAAGTAGCCAAAAGAATCAGATCGACCTCCCTAGGCGACACCTGAGCCATTTCTAGAGCCTTAATCGCCGCTTGGGACGCTAATTGGCTTAAAGACACCGATTGATCCGCTAAATGGCGTTTACCGATGCCTGTACGACTTTTAATCCACTCATCGGAAGTATCGACAATTTGGCTGAGTTCTTCATTACTGAGAAATTGCCCTGGTGTGGCCGATCCACAACCGGTAATGACGACTGCTGCCCCGAATCCGTTCAAAATATTCCCCCTTTTTCAGTTATCAGTGATCAGTTATCAGTTATCAGTGATCAGTTATCAGTGGGAAGTGGGAAGTGGGGAAGTGGGAAGAATAAATAAAAATAGTCTCCCGTCTCCCGTCTCGGAGTCTCCTGACCGCTTCAAGATGGCTGACAGCTTAATCTTCACCGTTCACCGACAACTTTTTTAATTGATGATGGTGGTCATTGTAGGCTTGAATGCGCTCAGAAACGCGATTATCAACGGCATTTTTCGCCTGTCGGATGGCGTTAAAAATCGAAGGAGCTTGGGAACTGCCGTGACTGATCACACAGACCCCATCGACTCCAAATAACAGCGCACCACCGTGTTCCGCGTGATCCATGCGTTGTTTGATCTGTTTAAGATTGGGTTTAATTAAAGCCGTCCCGACTTTACCCTGTATCCCCCTAGGTAATTCCTCTTTGAGAATTTGTAGGATAACTCCTCCCACCGCTTCGGCAAATTTTAACAGGACATTACCGACAAAACCATCGCAGACGATCACATCAAATTGTCCCGATAGCACATCCCGGCCCTCAGCATTGCCGATAAAGGGAATTTGCTGGTTATTTTCCAATAATTCGTAGGTTTTTAGGGCGAGATCGTTACCTTTGCTGGCTTCTTCGCCGATATTGAGTAAACCGACTTTCGGATCTTCAACCCCCATAACGTATTTACTGTAAATTGTCCCCATTAGGGCAAACTGCTCTAAATATTTGGGTTTACAGTCCACGTTCGCCCCGACATCGAGGATAATCACCGATTTACCTGCCAACATCGTCGGCAGCACCGCACCGATCGCCGGGCGATCGATTCCTTTTAAACGACCTAAACGCAGCAACGCCGCCGCCATGGCTGCCCCGGAGTGACCGGCGGCCACCACCGCATCGGCGCGATTTTGTTTGACTAAATCCATGGCCACATTAATCGAGGCCGCTGGTTTGCGACGGATAGCGGTGATCGGCTCTTCGTCCATGGCCACCACTTCCTCCGCGTGGACGATCGTGAGATTCTTGGGACGGGGATGATGCTCGAAATAAGCCTCAATCCGTTCAGAATCGCCGACTAATAACACTTCTACATCTAATTCTTCGGAAGCTCGCATCGATCCCGCGATAATCTCGTTGGGAGCGTAGTCACCTCCCATCGCATCTACCGCGATTCTTGCCCGATTTAATGCCGTTTCTGCCATTGAGTCAGTGGGATAGAAATCTTTAATAAGTTGAGCGGCAGCTCTTGACAAAAGCTGGCCGATCGAGGATTAGTGTTTTCTGATCGAGCAATTGTTAAAAATTACCAATCATTTCTATACAATAAGGCATCATTGCGATTAAGGAAAAGATGTTCTCAGTTTTTAATTTGGCAGTTTTCGGCTTTCTCTTGGGTTGGCTGGGGGGGCAATCCCAACCGATCGCCAATATTCCCCTAATTTCTTGGCAAAATCAGCCTATTTTTGACCTTCCCACCGCTCCCGATCCCCGGGTAGCGGCGATCGTGGCCGATTATCTGCAAGAGTTGACGAAAAAAGGTTTAAACTCTAGTCAACAACGGGTCTTAATTGAGACGGAATGGGCTGATTTAGCGGATCATCAGGGTAATCTGCCCGCTTCAGCCGCATCTTTAACTAAAATCGCCACTACTCTCGCCGCCGTGGAAACTTGGTCTCTCGATCATCGTTTTGCTACTCGTTTTTACAGCACGGGAGAGGTAAAAAACGGGGTGTTAGAGGGAGATTTAATTATTGAAGGGGAAGGGGATCCGCTTTTTGTCTGGGAAGAAGCGATCTCAGTGGGCAATGGCCTCGATCAATTAGGCATCCGTCAGGTCAAAGGCGATCTGGTCATTACCGGTCAATTCGCCATGAATTTTCAAACCGATCCCCTCAAAGCGGGAGAATTGCTGAAAATTGGGCTTAATCAATCGAAATGGTCAAAAGAAACCCAAAAAGCTTTTCAGAGCCTTCCTAGCGGCACAAAAGCCCCACAGGTGAAGATTTTGGGCATGGTTCGAGCCAGTCCAATTCGCCCCGAAAATGCCCAATTATTATTGCGTCATCAGTCCTTAACTTTAACGGAACTGTTGCGTCAAATGAATATTTATAGTAATAACGTCATGTCAGAAATGTTAGCGGAGCTGCTCGGTGGCCCGGCGGCAGTGGACGCAATTAATACTAAAATTACTGGGGTAGGAGCGGAAGAAATTCAATTAATTAATGGTTCGGGATTGGGTGTAGAAAATCGCTTGTCTCCCCGGGCAGTTATTGAGATTCTGAAAGCATTGGATCGCAAGTTAGCCAATCAACCGATACAAGTCGCCGATTTATTTCCGGTGGGGGGACGTGATACCAAAGGAACTATGCAGTGGCGGGCCATTCCTAAAGGAGTGATGATTAAAACTGGAACTTTAGCCCAAGTTAGCGCCTTAGCTGGAGAAATTCCCACCCAAGAAAGGGGTAAAGTTTGGTTTGTAATTATGAATGCTGGTAGTAGCAATATCGAGGGATTCAGAAATCAGCAGGATCGAGTTTTACAAGCTTTAGATCAACACTGGCAAATTCTCCCAGAAGCGACTCAAGGATCGATTCCTGACAGATCCTTTCTAGGTGATCCCAGTCGAATAAGTCAAGGTTTCTAGGGTGGTTTGGGGGGTTCTACCCCCCAAAGGCTTGGATTGAGTGGTAAAATCGGAAGTAATGACCAATTTTAGAAGATAGTTTCCCTTTAAAAATCCCAACTCAGTAGATTTACAAAAATGAGATGTACCCGGTTAAACGCATCCAGAAATTTTTAGGGATAAAAACACATTTGCGGCAAACCAAGGGATTCTTCCCAACCCATCATGAGATTGAGACATTGTAACGCTTGTCCCGATTGTCCCTTAACTAAATTATCGATCGCTGACATCACTATCACTCGATCAGTTCTCCGATCCACTTCAATACCGAGATAACATAAATTAGTACCACAGGCCCATTTAGTTTGTGGATAGACTCCCCCGGGTAGGATTTTGACAAAGGGAGAAGCGCGATAAAAAGCATTGTAGATAGTGATTAAATCATCCCGCACCAGATTGGGATCCCGCAATGTTGCATAGACTGTGGACAGGATACCCCGAACCATGGGCATTAAATGGGGAGTAAACTGGACGCGCACCTCATGACCGGCTAAATCACTGCAAATCTGCTCAATTTCGGGAGTATGACGGTGTTTTCCCGCTACATTATAGGCCCCGATCGAATTATCTGCTTCTGCCAATAACATATTAATCTTAGCTTGTCTTCCCCCTCCCGAAGTTCCCGATTTGGCATCAATAATCGTGGTTTCCGGGAGAATTAAACCCTGTTTTAACAGGGGAGAAATCGCCATTAAACTAGCAGTAGGATAACATCCGGGGCAACCGATCAAAGAGGCATTTTTAATCTCTTCCCGATAAAGTTCCGGTAAACCGTACACAGCCGTAGATGCGATGGCTTGATCCTGACGTTCCTTGCCATACCATTTACTATAGGTTTCTAGGCTAGTAAAACGATAATCTGCCGACAGATCCAAAACTTTACACCCTTTAGCGATCAAAGGGGGGGCTAAATCACAGGCTAAACCATTGGGTAAACCCAAGAAAACCACTTGACAACGGGAGGCAATTATCTCTAAATCGATCGCCTCCACATTAAGATTAATGCTATGACCGAGATGGGGATATAAATCACTGTAGGGTTTTCCGGCGCTACTATCGCCCCCCAGATAGGCTAATTCTACGAAGGGATGTTCTTTGAGCAAACGTACCAACTGTACGCCACCATATCCGGAAGCGCCGACAATACCCACTGAAACCTTCTGTTCTTGCGTCATTTCCCTTATTCCTAAAAATTCTTATCGTTAATATAACGCTTTAGTATGGCTGAATTTTAGCCTAACCGGCAGGATTTAAATCAAAAAACTTCCTTTAAAAACCTAGTATCTCGGCCGGGTTGTCCATAAACCGTCAATTTCTTTTGATCAATAGGCAGTTATCTTAATGATGAGGTACAAGGTTTTCCTTTTATGATGCCAAATTAAGTTAAACTTCATCCTTAGGAGAAAGGCTGTAATTCAATCCCCCATATTTAAAATTTTGAGCGCACCGTAAATTCATAATCTCCTCCCGGTTCTAATTGATAATCGTAGCGTTCTAAAAACCGATTCAAGGGTTCAAAAATCAAAGCCCTACCTAGGGAAGGTTGTACTAATAACTTGCCTTGAAGAAAATGCCACTGAAAACGCCATTGATATTGTTCCGTCCGCACTTCTCCCTCTAATTTCCCCGTTTGCCAAGATTGCTTAATTATCCGCACATAAGCCGTGCTTTCTGGTCGATTGCCGCCACTCACCTGAACCCTACCTATAGATTAAATATCAAACATTAAGATAGCGAATTAATCCTTGTTTGTCATTACTTGAGCTAATTTTCTCGACGCTATTCCGGGGAAGTGACCTCATTAACCTTAGAAACCAAGACATTTAATTGAAAAGGTCGCCCCATTTCCTTGGCAATGAATTCTTGCAACAATTCTACCTGTCTGGGGGTAATGCTTTCGGCGGTTCTTACGACTAATCTCACCTGGGGAGGTTGATTGAGCCAATTAATCGAAGACTCCAATAATTCTGTCCGTTGAAAAGTAACTGTTCGTTGTAATAAAGCTTTTTTGATCAGCCTTTCTAAGCGAGCTTGATTAGCCAGAGTTGCAAAACTTATTCCTAAGGGAATTAGCAAAACCGCTGTCAGGATAGAAGTCAAAATTAGAGCGTTACGCGCCCGATGAAAACTAGAATAACCTGCCAGCAAAAAGACCAACAAACAGGCGAGAGCAATGCCTAATAAATTGGTAATATATAACAGAGTCGCCCCCAAACTTAGGATCCAATTGCCTTGGGATAATCCTAAACCAATCGTGCAAACTGGTGGCATTAAAGCCACGGCGATTGCTGTTCCCGCTAAAGTACCTGAAATTTTCGGTTCTATTTTGGCATAACCACTGATTGCCCCTGCCGTAATTGCCACTCCTAAATCTAAAAGATTCGGTTGAGAACGGGCTTGAATTTCACTACCAAATTCAGAAATTCCGATTAATAATCCTAGCAACCAAGCTATCGCTAAAGCGATAATCGTACCAACTAAAATCGCCAGGGCTGACTTACGAATTAATCGCCAACTACCAATTAAACCACCAAAAGCCAGACTACGAATCGGCAACATCAAAGGGGCAATAATCATCGCCCCAATAATCACGGCTGCACTATTGGCAACTAAGCCAAAGGTGGCGATCGCACAAGAACTAACAATCAAAGCTAGATAGGGAAAATCGAGGGACGCTTCTAACCATAAATCGCGCCACATGGCCCGCGATTGTTGCCAGGTCAAGGGTTTTCTTGAGAACCACGAGTGGGGCCGTTCTTTTCTCGTCATTGTGCTGAGGAAGATGGACTTTTATTTTACCGAAATAACACGGGAGCATGAAAGCCATTGTCTTTTTAAGCAATGGATGAAATGCGACTTTTCTAGAGAAAGATAGACCCTCTCTCACTAGCCGAGAAATCCTTTGTCGATAGGGAAGATATAGGAAAAGAACAATTAGCGATCTTTGAAAAGAGGGCGAACGAGGGGACTCGAACCCCCGAGTGGTGGAACCACAATCCACTGCCTTAACCACTTGGCTACGCTCGCCGTACACTTTTTCAAGTATAACACAAGACGAATGGTTGACAAGAGGTTTTTTATCCTAATTCAGGCTATGGTTAGGGTAAGTGAGTGATGATTTGAGAGCTTATGAAATTGGCGCGGTTAGGGGGAATGGTGTTAGGAGTGGTTTTAGGGGGAATTGCGGGTATATTGCTGACAACTAACCCTAATCGTCAAGATTACGAACAATACGCTTCCCAGAGGTTAACTAGCTATCTTAAGGATAATGTCTGCGCTCGGGCGCAAGCTTCCCCCGAGGTGCAAGCTCTCTTACGGGGTTACTGTAAAATGTTGGTGGATACGGGTCATCCTTTTTTACAAGAAGCGATCGCCACTAACACCACTAGAAAGAATTTTCTCATTTTCAGCGTTTATCAAACGGAATTATCGTTCCCTCCCCCTTTACCTAGTTATCAATTCAGCAGCGTCGGTTTTTTGAATAAATTATACATCTACGAAGCTTTAGAACTGTAGTCAGATAATTAGACCTCTTGCAAAAATCAAAAATCTGACCTTAGGTGAGGAGTCAGGAGCCAGTAGTCAGGAGTCAGGAGAATTAAGAATGAGCATTAATCAATTAAATGCTCTATTTAGGGATTTTATGCAATTTTATGTCTATTTTTCTCATTTTTGCACTCTCAAAAATTAATTATGCAAGAACTCAATTGAAATTTTCTGAGGGTAAATCCTGATGATAGTGATTTTAGGTACCTAAGCAAAATTAATTACACATCTAAGCCACTACTCCGTCAGACTTCTGGTGTGAGGAAACAGTGAACTGAAAACTCAAATCCGATCCCTAATAGCTGTCTCCCTTCTCCCGTCTCCTGTCTCCTGTCTCCCGTCTCCTGTCTCCTGTCTCCTGTCTCAACTAGGAAATTAATTTTGCACGACTACTTATTGTAGCTGGGTGATTGGGATTTCCTCCATTTACGGAAAAAAGCAGACTTTGCCATTCCAAAAGTACAGGAGTCGGGATAGTGAGAGCGCGGGGATTGTCTAGGGGTAGGGAAAGCTCGATCGCTTCGGTAACGGGTAGCTGCGTTAAGATATCCTGCATCTTGTATTGACCAACGTTAGCTGCGGGTGATTCTTGGGCAAAAGCATCCTCAGCCGCTAAAATTTGGCCTTGAGCAGTGGTTATCGTTAATCTTTCCGGGTGAAGGAACTCAATCCCCTCTGGAAATCCCACCAAGCGCAAACTAATTTCTACCGTTTCCCCATCTTTAACTCGTTTAAATAACACCACCTGCCAAGGACTACCGGTATCATCGCGCAAACTATGACGGGATTGATATAACAGCTGCCCCGGTCCTTCTAGCTGTTGTCGAGTTAGAGCTAGTGCGGACAAGGAAAAATCGATTTGAAGGCTGATAAATACCAAAAAACTCACGAGAACACAAAATAATAACAGGAATCGTTTCATAACTTTATTGACATTAGCTAAAAAATGTGATACAGGCTTCGGCACTTGAGCCAAATTAACATAATTAGGGTTTGCTGAAAAAGTTTGTTGGTGGGAGCAGGGTGTAGGGTGTAGGGTGTAGGGTGTAGGGTTTTACCGATTTTCAGGTAGTCAATTACCTAATTTTAAGGGGAAAAGTCCCAGAATTTTCCCCCTGAGTACTCCCGGTCTCGGCACTTTTGGATTTCAAAAAGGTCTAAAAGTCTTATCCCACAAGGTTTTTAGATTTATTCAGCCAACCCGAAATAAATCCTCGCTCCGCCATTGCCTTGATTCTCCCTGATAATTATGGGACTTTTTGCCCGTTACCAAAACCTCCGTCAGTGGTTTAAATCCCAACACTTCGGACGTAGCGCCACCGATAGTCGCTATGCTTTACTGGTCGCCTGTTTAATCGGAATTCTCTCCGCCCTTGCCGCTATTATCCTGAAATTGGGCATCGGTTGGTTAGGTGGTTGGCGGGTGCATCTAGTAGCCAATTCCTCTCCTTTCCTAGTTTTGCCCCTCGGCGGTTTTCTGCTTGGTTATAGCGCCGGCTGGATTGTGGAACACTTCTCCCCCGCAGCCGCCGGGGGGGGTATTCCCCAAGTAAAAGCAGCCCTAGCTAAATACCCTTTGCCCCTGTCTTGGCGCGTTGCCGTCGTAAAAATGATCGGGGCGATCCTGATCCTTGGCGGTGGTTTAACCCTTGGTCGTCGGGCCCCCACGGTACACATCGGGGCAGCCCTGGCGGCCCAGTTAAGCGTCTGGCTGCCCACCAGTCCCGATCACCGTCGTCAGATGATCGCAGCCGGGGCAGCCGCCGGGTTAGCGGCCGGTTTTACTACGCCCATCGCCGGAGTCCTCTTTGTGATCGAGGAATTAATGCGCGATGTTTCCAGTATGACCCTAGAAACGGCGATCGTGGCTTCCTTTACCGGGGCCGTGGTTTCGATGATGCTGCAGAATACCCCCTCGATCATCACTGAATATGCCAATATTAGCTTCTCTGCCCAAGAAATACCCATTTATTGCCTTTTGGGGGTTTTAGCGGGCTTATTGGGGGCTTTATTCAATCAAGGCATCCTTTTTTGTAGCCAGATGCAGCGGCGTTGGCGGTTATCTTTAGCTTGGCGCATCGGTCTGGTCAGTTGCTTATCGGGAACGGTAGTGGCTTTTTTACCCGACTTTTTTCGAGATAATACGGGTTTACGCGAATTTTTGCTGGCAGGGGAATTAAGTTGGCAGAATACCGCCCTCGCTTTTGTGGTCTATTTTTTCCTGACGATGATTTCCTATAGTTCTGGCGCACCGGGAGGACTGCTCGCCCCTGCTTTGGTGTTGGGCTCCTGTTTGGGGTTTCTGGTGGGGGGAATCGAGACGAAAATTATGGGTTTCGGCAGCGAACCTAGTTATGCTTTAGCCGGTATGGGGGCCTTTTTTACGGGAGTAGTCAGGGTTCCGGTAACGGCGATCGTGATTGTCTTTGAACTGCATCGCAATTTTAATATTGTGCTGCCCCTGATGTTGACCTGTGCCGTTTCTTATATTACTGCCGAAAGCATTCGCCCCGGTTCCCTCTATGAGCATTTACTTTCCGCTAGTGGTATTATTCTCAACGAGGAAACCCCTGCTAATGATGTGCTGGCCCATCTATCGGCTATGGATGTGATGCAATCGCAGGTGGAAATTCTGGCGGCGGATTTACCCCTGGGGGAAGTGGTGAAAATTATGTCCCGTTCCCATCATCGCGGTTTTCCCGTGGTGGAACAGGGGCGACTATTGGGGATTTTTACCCAAAGTGATCTGGATAAATGGCGATCAAAAAACAGTCAAACCGTCCTACGGGAGATGATGACTCCCAATCCGATTACGGTGGCTCCCCAGGCAGCCTTAAGCGATGTTTTATTTCTGTTAAATCGCTATCAGCTTTCCCGTTTACCCGTTACCGATGGTCAAAAACTGGTGGGGATCATCACCCGCACCGATATTATCCGGGTGGAAGCTGATCAATTGGGGGGGGTTTGTCAACTGCCTCAACCCACTACCCCTTCCTATGTGGTTTATCAAACTCGTTCTCCGGCTGTGGGAATAGGCCGGATTTTGTTACCCATTGCCAATCCCGACACCGCTACCGCTTTGTTTAAAATTGCTGCTGCTGTCGCCCGTGAACGCAATTATGAGATAGATTGTCTCTATGTGATTACTGTACCTCGTCTTAGTTCTCCGGCGGAAGTAAAGGTAGATACGCGGGAAGGACGCAAATTACTTCATCGTCTGGAAAGATTAGCGCGACAGCAGAATATCTCTGTTCATACACAAATTTCGGTGGCTCAGGATATCGCCGAAGGGATTTTGGCCACGATTCGCGAACGACACAGCAATTTATTAATTATGGGTTGGACGGGGGAAAGATCCACTACTGGGGCGATTTTTGGGTTTTTAGTCGATACTTTGATCGCCCAAGCTCCCTGTGAAACCATCTTGGTAAAATTGGGGACAAAGGATTGTTTTCCCAATGATCCTAATCGGGAAAGGATTTGGCTGATTCCCACCGCCGGCGGTCCTAATGCCCAACGCGCTTTAGCATTATTGCCTAGTTTGTTGTCTTTGTCCGAGTCTTCGGATTATCCCAAACTTTGGTTATGTAAAATCTATTCTCCGACGGATTTACTGCCAGATCTGTCTATTTTGGAAGTTTTACAAGCATCTTTACAGAAAGCGATCGCACAGCCGATTGTGCCTTTACCGATTCGTTCGGCCTCTCCGGCCGAGGCAATAATTAATCTGGTAGAATCGGAAGACTGTTCCTTGGTGCTTTTGGGTGCATCTAGGGAAAGCTTGCTCAATCAGTTCTTAAATGGCAATATCCCCTCGACGATTGCCCGTGCGGTTAATTGCACTGTGATTCTCGTGCGAGGGGAATTATCAGATTAGTTTATTAGCTAGGCGGAAGCTAAAGTTAAACTGAAGGGTACGGTGTTGTCAATTTTCGCCCCTTGACTTTCCTCTAGGGAATGGGGGTAGAATATTTCCCCGTCTAGTTGACCGTCGGAGTCATCGTCATCCCCATCGCTGATATAAAGGCGTTCACAGGGGATGTTATCGGAAAGGATGGCACTGGCCATCATCCCCGTATGAATCTCTAAGAAAGCATCCGCTAGGGTCTCAAATACTAAACGCTGCCCGGGGAAAACCACCCTTTCAAAATACCAGTTAGCAATATTGGTGATGCGAACAATTTGAATATGATTGGTCGCATTGACATAACAACAAAGAATACTATTTTTCTTGCCGTTGGGGAGGGGATCGAGAATCTGTGCCATAGCAATCGGGGTGATCTTAAAGTGGGTTTGTCATCGCTCCTTCACCCTAACATCCTTTGATCCCCGATAGTTGTAAAGATGATTACATTACTCGGATAAAAATCTACCGATAGCTTTTTCTGGTGATAGAAAGCGGTTTTTATTAAAAAATAATTAAATTTAACTAATGCCTAGTTTTGGCTATTTGTCAAGGGGGAAACTACGCTTTTTTGCTGTTTTTCTCAATTTTTTGCCCAGCTATTTAGGATCTGCTGAAAAAGGTTTTCGTGGGGTGTGGGGTGTGGGGTTTTTCAGGGAAAAAGTACCTGAATTTTCCCCCTGCTCACTCCCAGCTCTGGTATTTTTTGATTGACAAAAAGTCTAAAATTCTTACCCAACAAGGTTTTTAGATTTATTTAGCCGGCCCTAAGTATGCGCTCTCTGATTCTATCTTTTCGTCCCTGTTCGGTAACAATATCAACTACATTGTCAAGTTCACTACCGTTTAGCGGACTAAGCTGCACTGAATTTAAACTGCGTATTGAAAATTTAGTACAAATGCTCTAACTGCCTCTCCCTGCTCATAGACAGTTTTAACGAGTAATTTAGATAGTCAACAGCTTACCACCTAAAGTCGGTAGCTGGAAAAAGGTTAATTGTCTCAGTTGCTGATTTTAGCCTCTAGATTAATCATCGAGAATTGAGCAAGCGATCGCATTTATGATCTGATTTTAATGGCTCTCTTAGGTTTGGTGGGCAAAATGTATTTTAAGATACATTCTTTCTGGCGAGCGAGTGGAAGGAACCACAAAGACACAAAGGACACAAAGACTGATCGATCCTCTGTAAGTTAAACTTATCACACAGAACCTAGAAGAGCCATTTTAATTTATTGAGGGTCAGTAAGAAGAATAGCGATAATTGACATTTCTTAATATCTTATCTCCGACCACTGATAATTAATATTAAGATAGAAAAAAACTTTCTAAAATCTGCTTAGATAAAGATAAATATTGACATTTGCTGTTAAATTAGTCAGCTTATCGCGCCAAATTTGCTAACCATGCCTTCCAGCAATCAAACCCCAGAAAACCAATCGCGTGAACTGATTGACGAACAATTGCGTCAAGCGGGATGGTCCATCCAAGATAAAAAAGAAATCAACTTCAATACCAGTTTGGGAGTGGCTATCAGGGAATATCCAACCGATAGCGGATTCGCTGATTATGTCCTGTTTGTGGATAGAGAACCCGTCGGTATTATTGAGGCCAAACGAGAGGAAAAAGGCTTCTGTTTAACGGTGGCGGAGGAACAATCAAACAAATACGCTAATAGTAAGCTGAAATATATCAATAACCAGCCCCTTAACTTTATTTACGAAAGCACAGGCAAGCTGACGCGCTTTACCAATCGCCGCGACCCGAAACCTCGTTCCCGTCTTGTTTTTTCCTTTCACCGACCGGAAACCCTGCAAGAATGGCAAGATAAACCCAAAAGCTTGCGGGATAAAATGCAAGATATTCCCACCCTTGAGCCGAATGGACTAAGAGAATGTCAAATTAAAGCTATTACCAACTTAGAAGCCTCCTTTAAGCGAAATTTTCCCCGGGCCTTGCTGCAGATGGCCACGGGAAGCGGCAAAACCTTCACCGCTATTACCGCTATTTATCGCCTCCTAAAGTTTGCCGATGCCAAACGGGTGTTATTTCTAGTCGATACCAAAAACTTAGGAGAACAAGCTGAACAGGAGTTTATGAATTTTGTTCCCAATGATGATAACCGAAAATTTACCGAACTTTACAACGTTCAGCGATTATCCTCCAGTTATCTGGCCAAAGATGCTCAGGTCTGCATCTCAACCATTCAAAGACTCTATTCTATCCTTAAAGGGGAAAGTCTCGATGAGGCTGCCGAACAAACCAACCCGAATGAATTAGTACAAGGGAAACAACCCGTCCCCGTGGTCTATAATCCGAAAGTTCCTCTTGAATTCTTCGATTTTATCGTCATCGATGAGTGTCATCGCTCGATTTACAACGTTTGGCAACAGGTTTTATTATATTTCGACGCTTTTCTGATTGGTTTAACCGCCACTCCCGACGTGCGGACATTTGCCTTTTTCCATGAAAATGTAGTTAGTGAATACAGCTACAAACAAGCGGTAATGGACGGCGTAAACGTAGATTATCAAGTCTATACTATAGAAACGGAGATAACCAAGAATGGCGGGCGTATTCTCAGGGAATACATCGAAAAAAGGGAAAAATTAACCCGTGAAAAACGCTGGGTACAACCGGACGAGGATATTGTCTATACCGGCAAGCAACTTGACCGAGATGTGGTCAATCCCAGCCAAATACGCCAAATTATCCGCACCTTTCGCGATAAACTGCCAGAATTATTTCCCCATCGCCAAGAAGTCCCGAAAACCCTGATTTTTGCCAAGGATGACAGCCATGCTGACGATATTATTCAGATAGTCCGGGAAGAATTTAGCGAAGGGAACGATTTTTGCAAAAAAGTTACCTATAAATCGCCAGAAGACCCGAAATCCGTGCTTTCTCAATTCAGAAATGATTTTAATCCCCGTATCACCGTCACAGTCGATATGATTGCCACGGGAACCGATGTTAAACCCCTTGAGTGTTTAATTTTTATGCGGGATGTCAAATCTCGAAACTACTACGAACAGATGAAAGGACGAGGTACACGCACCCTTGACCATGATGGTCTCAAAAAAGTCTCTCAATCGGCTCTTTCTGCCAAAACTCACTTTATTATCATCGATGCTGTCGGTGTGGAACAATCAGCCAAAACCGATAGCCGGCCCCTGGAAAGAAAATCCAGTGTCCCTTTTAAAGACCTGATGAGGGGCATTATGATGGGAACAGACGATAGCGATGCCTATATCTCCCTAGCCTGTCGTTTTGCGCGATTAGAACGACAAATCACGCCAAAAGAAGCTGAAAAGATAAAAGAAATCACCGGAGGGGCAACTTTGGGAGATATGGCCAAAGCCCTGCTTAATGCCACAGACCCCGATAATATTGAGGATAGGGCCAAAGAAACCTATCAAACCACAAATCCGACCCCAGAACAGTTAAAAGCGGCGGAAAAAGCCCTTACTCGTGCGGCTGCCGGCTATTTGACTGGGGAATTGAGTCATTACCTTGAGAATGTGCGGAAAGTACACGAACAGTACATAGATACTCAGAATCTGGATAGGGTGACATTCTCAGGATGGAGTGAAGCGCAACGGATAGACAATCAAGCCCTAATAAATGACTTTACAGCCTTTATTGAGGCAAATAAGGACGAAATCACCGCCCTGCGTATCCTCTATAACCTGCCCTATCAACAGCGTCCCGTCACCTATAAAATGGTCAAGGAAGTCTTAGATATTCTCAAAAAAGACCGCCCCAACCTAGCGCCGGTGAGGGTATGGGCAGCCTATCAACAGATAGAAGCGGTGGCAAGCCATCCCACCAGTGAGTTAACGGCGTTAATTGCCCTAATCCGGCGTGTTATTGGCTTAGATGAGGTTTTAACCCCCCATGAAAAACGCATCGATAAAGCTTTTCAAACCTGGGTTTTTCAAAAACAGGCGGGCGCATCAGTAAAATTCAATCAAGAACAGATGCAATGGCTACGGGCAATCAAGGACCATATTATCAGTTCTTTTGCCTTAGAGCGAGAGGATTTGGACTATACCCCTTTTGATAGTATGGGGGGAATCGGTAAACTCCATCAGCTTTTTGGCGATGAGATGGAGGCTATTATCGAGGAAATGAACTACCCCGCCGCAAGCGGACGGGGTATCAGAATCAAAATAGACTCAATTGTAGATTTTGGTGTAGCTGCAGGTATTCTTTATCTTGTTCTTTTACATATCTCGCTATCATACCTTCATCCCCATGCTTTCCTACCGTACTTGCGTAATATCCATCACTCCAAAACTCTCCTCCCCACAACTGCTTTTTCACTTGAGGACACTTTTTGAAAATTTCTCTCGCCGTTATACTTTTAATCATTGTCACTATCCTTGTCACACTATAGGTCGGTACTGATTGCACCAGAAAATGCACATGATCTTTATCCACTCCAATTTCTACAAACTTTATCTCGTATCGTTTTTCCATCTCTAGACAGACTTCTTTCAACAAGCTATCTACCTGTTCGTCGAAAACGGCTTTACGATATTTGGCTGGGAACACTAAATGATATAGCAAAACACTTACATTATGGCTCTTATGGATGTATTCACTCATTTTTCTATTGTACGCCGCGAGCGGCGGGGAATTAGACCCGAAGAGATTAAACACCGCTTTAGTGGCATAAAATATGACTGTAACTTTAACCCAACCTATTGCCATAAACCCTGATATTCGTAATGGCAGACCGCATATTGTCGGCAGTCGCATAACGGTGGCTGAAATTGCCATTATGTATCTGAAAATGGCGCAATCTTTGGAATTAATAGCAGGGAAATATCATCTTTCTCTGGCTTCGGTTTATGGAGCTATGTCTTATTATTACGAGCATCAAGGGGAAATTGACCAGCAAATGGCTGAAGATGAAGCGTTTGCCGATGAATTTCAAAAAAATCATCCTTCTCAGTTACAAGAAAAATTGAGGGCTTTGCGGGGTGAATAAACGGATTTGCTATCATTTAGATGAAAATGTTGACCCTGATGTTGCCTTAGCCCTTCGTAGTCAGGGAATTGAGGTAACGACAACTTTTGAGATGAATATGGCAGGCACATCCGATGCGGTACAATTAGCCTTTGTAAAGCAGGAAAAACGGGTGATTGTTAGCCATGACACGGATTTTCTCAAGATTGCAAGTCAAGACAATACCCATTATGACATCGCTTTTTTGTAAGAAGGGCAGTGGTTCAATTGGAGAGATTATCCGTAATTTGATATTAATTTATCAGGTGATGTCTCCTGAAGAAATGCACGGTATTGTCGAGTATTTATGACTTAACCATTGCTGAATTTAAGAAATTACTATGAAAACACTCACAAAATCACCCGCAGAAAATTATCTGATACTACACCCCATTAGTTGGCAAACCTTTGGGCGAATCTGCGAGGAATTAAGCCAAAATTCGAGTAAGCGTCTGACCTATAATCAGGGATATTTGCAGATTATGAGTCCTTTAATGGAACATGAGAACAATAACTGGTTTATTTCCCGTCTTGTCTTTATCATGGCAGAAGAATGGGATTTAAACATTAAAAGTGTCGGTTCTCTAACCCTGAAAAGAGATGATATTCAAAAAGGAATTGAGCCGGATGCTTGTTTTTACCTCAAAAATGAACCGGAAGTCAGAAATAAGTTATCAATCGACCTTAACCAAGGAGATAAACCCCCAGATTTAGCGATAGAAATTGATATTACCAGTGGTTCCCTCGATAAATTCGCCATTTATGCCGCCTTAGCCGTGCCGGAAATCTGGCGATATGATGGGAATAACCTCCGGTTTTATGGATTGAATCAGGAAACAAACAGTTATGAAGAAATAACCGAAAGTTTAGCCTTTCCCCTCTTAGATATAACCCTAATTCCTTCATGGCTAGAACAAAGGTTTATCATCGGAGAAACAGCCACCTTAAAGCAAGTGAGACAATGGATAAAAGAACAAATTAAGGAGTAAATATGACCTTACAAGATGTGATGGAATTAGCCAACTTAAATTATTCAGATTTACCCCCGGGGTGGACTAAATCAGCTATTAAAGAATTGATCGGTCATGATGGTATATTCTGTGATGGTGATTGGGTAGAGTCAAAAGATCAGGATCCTAATGGTGAAGTAAGGTTAATTCAGCTTGCTGACATTGGAGATGGATTTTTTAAGGATCAATCAGATAGGTTTTTAACTTTTAAAAAATCTATTGAATTGAATTGTACTTATCTACAAAAAGGAGATATTTTAGTAGCAAGACTTCCTGATCCTTTGGGACGTGCTTGTATTTTCCCTTTAAGTGGAATCAAAAAATTTGTTACAGTTGTAGATGTTTGTATTATTAGGAATAATAGCAACTTCATTAATTCACAATACTTGCTATATTTGATCAATTCTCCTCAAACTAGATTAGAGGTCGATAAATATAAAAGTGGTTCTACCAGAAAAAGAATTTCAAGGAAAAACTTTGCTAAAATTCAATTTCCAATTGCTCCCCTACCTGAACAACATCGAATTGTCGAGAAAATTGAAGAATTATTCTCAGAATTAGATAACGGGGTTGCATCCCTGAAAAAAGTGCTAGAACAACTAAAAACCTACCGTCAAGCAGTGTTAAAATGGGCATTTGAGGGCAAATTAACCGAAAAATGGCGCAACACACATCAAGACAGTCTAGAGGATGCCGATACCCTATTAGAACAGATTAAAGCTGAAAGAAAACGCCATTATCAGCAACAATTAGAGGACTGGAAACAAGCGCTTAAAGAATGGGAAAATAACGGCAAGGAAACCAAAAAACCCATCAAACCCCAACAGCCAAAAGATTTACCTCCCCTAACCAAAGAAGAATTAAGCAATTTACCCAGTTTACCTGATGGTTGGATGTGGGTGAAAGTTGATTATCTTCTATCTCTTGATAAAAAAGGAATGACAACGGGACCTTTTGGAACTTTATTAAAAAAATCAGAACATCAAATATCAGGTATTCCCGTTTTGGGAATTGAAAATATTGGTAATGGAGTATTTCTACCAAAAAACAAAATTTTTATCACAGAAAAGAAAGCAAGAGAACTGTCATCTTTTGAAGTTTCAGGAGGTGATATTATCATTTCCCGTTCTGGAACAGTGGGAGAAATTTGTTTAGTCCCTGATTATTTTGGCTATTCTTTAATTTCAACTAATCTTATTAGAATTTCCTTGAATAAAAACATAATAATTCCTAAGTTTTTTGTATTTTTATTTTTAGGAGGTGGAAGTGTACGAGAGCAAGTAAAAGAGTTATGTAAAGGTTCTACCAGAGATTTTTTAAATCAAACCATTTTACAAACTATCATATTTCCATTTCCTTCCCTCCAAGAACAAACGCAAATCGTGCAAGAAATCGAATCAAGATTATCAGTATGTGACCAATTAGAAGCCACCCTCACCGAGAACTTAGACAAAGCAGAGGCATTGCGTCAAAGCATCTTAAAACGGGCCTTTGAGGGGAAACTCGTACTATGATTAGGAATGATTAAATGAGAACTATGATTGAGGGATTGATAGGATGCTCAATTCAAAAACTTTTGATATTCGTAGCAAAATCTAATTATAGTCAATCAAAAAATCACATAAATCATAGTACAGAAATGGCACAAGCAATTCGTCAAACCACCTTCGTTCAATCCGATGGAACAATAAAAATCGACACCCCCCAACTTCCCCAAGGGGCAAAAGTCGAAGTTATTGTCATCCTCGAAGACAATCCTCAAACCCTGTCAGCCGAAGCTTTAGCTATAGAAAGACTGCCCCAATTAGATAATCCCAGTCAATTAATTACTCTTATCGAAGCAAACCAAGAAATTGACGAAGATGAGCTAAAACAGTGGATTGCCAATGAGCAAAGCTAAAAATAATAGTCCATCAAAAAATTAAACAAATTATAGTTATGAATACCGCCTCAATTGTGTCAAAAGTTTGGAGTTTTTGTAACACCCTGCGGGATGATGGGGTCAGTTATGGGGACTACCTTGAACAACTCACCTACCTCCTATTCCTGAAAATGGCTGATGAATACGCCAAACCGCCCTATAATCGCAAAATCGGCATCCCCTTTGCATACGACTGGCAAAGTCTGCGGAGCAAACGAGGGGCCGACCTCGAAGCTCATTACCTCGGCATATTACGCGAATTAGGGCAAAAAAAAGGCTTATTAGGGCAAATCTTCACCAAAGCTCAAAACAAAATCCAAGACCCTGCCAAACTGCTCAAAATCATCACCATGATAGATGAAGAAAACTGGGTGATGATGGAAACGGATGTCAAAGGCGACATATACGAAGGACTTCTAGAAAAAAACGCCGAAGACACCAAAAGCGGCGCCGGCCAATACTTCACCCCCCGGCCCTTGATTTGGTCCATGGTAGAATGCTTGCGTCCCCAACCCATGGCAACTATTGCTGACCCTGCCTGTGGAACCGGCGGCTTTTTTCTGGCAGCCTATAACTTTTTGGTCAAAAATTATCCCTTAGACCGAGAACAGAAAGAATTTCTCAAAAAAAGCACCTTTCACGGTAATGAAATCGTCGCCAATACAAGACGCCTGGCATTGATGAATATGTTTCTGCATAATATCGGCGATATTAACGATGAGCAATGCTTTATCGCCTCCACCGATGCTCTGATTGCTCCTTCTCCCTTTAGCGTCGATTATGTCCTTGCTAATCCCCCTTTCGGCAAAAAAAGCAGCCTGACTTTCACTAATGAAGACGGGGAACAGGACCGAGAAGACTTAACCTATAATCGTCAGGATTTTTGGGCAACCACTTCTAATAAACAACTCAACTTCGTCCAGCATATTCGTTCCATGCTCAAAAGCAGAGGACAAGCTGCCGTGGTTGTCCCCGATAACGTCCTTTTTGAGGGTGGCGCCGGGGAAACCGTCCGCAAACAACTATTATCAACCACCGACCTGCATACTATCCTCAGATTACCCACCGGCGTATTTTATAAACAGGGAGTGAAAGCCAACGTCATCTTTTTTGATAATAAACCCGCCGCTAAAGATCCTTGGACAAAAGCTATCTGGTTTTATGACTTTCGCACCAATATTCACTTTACCCTCAAGAAAAACCCCTTAAAACCCGCCGATTTACAGGACTTCATCACCTGTTATCATCCCCAAAATCGTCATCAACGCAGCGAAACCTATTCAGAACAGAATCCCGAAGGACGTTGGCGAAAATTCACCTATGATGAGATTATCGCCAGGGATAAAACCAGCCTCGATATATTTTGGCTCAAAGATAAAAGTTTAACCGACCTTGACAACCTGCCTGACCCCGATGTGCTGGCTTTGGAGATTATGGAAAACCTCGAAGCTGGATTAGAAAGCTTTCGGACAATTGTGGACAGTTTAGAAGTCACCGAGACTTAATGCTTCCAACTTCCATGGGGGAAGGTGAGAAATTCTCGATTAATACACTTGTTCGCACCATTAATTCTATCAAAAACCCCAGAAGGGAACCGTCTATCTGGCCACAAGCGATCGAGATTTTCTGGTATTGTAAAGTTTCAATCCAATTTTGATGGTTTTGCCATTGGTATTTTAGTCCCCCAGACGGGAATCGCCCTACATAACCGTGCTAGTGGTTTTACCCTCGAATTCGGTCATCCTAACCCCATTATCCCCGCTAAACGCCCTTTTAACCTGATTATCCCCAGTTTTCTCCGTTGGGATGATGGCACTTTTGATGGGCGCACCGATGCCCCCCAAGTCCCCCGATAAATGGCGGTAAACATGGTTAACCATCATTTCAATCCTCAAACCGCCCTTGATGCCCCTAGATGGCGATTTTTACGGAGAAATAGCGTACTTTTAGAAAGGGGTGCAGCCCCGAATTATTCCCAGTATTAACCGCCAGAGTCCATCAGGTAGCGATCGCAGATTCCTCCCATTTTGGCAAGGGTCAAATTATCCAGCAAATTGCGAACCTCGGTCCGATGGGTTAGCTTTGGGATACTAAACTAAAAAAAAGCTCGTGTTAAACACGAGCTAAATTAACTAACTTCAAGGACTAATTAGCCACCGACCTTAACTACTGGTTTAAAACTGGGAACCACCAGTTCACTATCCTGTTTAGTCAGCTTATTGTATAAGCGTTCCGTATTGGGGAAATTAGCAGCCGGTAGAGTTGGGAAACGACGATAGGGAACCGTATCTTCACCAAATAATTGTAGGTATTCCATGCTATTAACCATGGCACCAATAAAGGCCTTTAATCCCTGAGTTGCCAGAATTTGGTTATATTTCTGGATTTCCTTTTGATTCAAGGGAGCGCGACCTAAGAAGTGCTTGGTTCCCAATTCAATTACTTTCGTATTCGGATAGGGAGCATAGAATTCTTTCAGGTAAAGATCCGAACCACCTAAACCCTCAATAAACTCTTTCACCGTGATCTCAGCATTGCTTAATTTACTCTCTAAAGCGGTAAATTCGGCATTGATGATATAGGGTTCGAGATCCCGTTCAAAAATCTGACGATAGGCAGCACGAACAGTATTTTGTACGGCAACTTTATCGAGATTAGTTAACAGTTTAAAGACCTTAGTTTGTTCCCGTTGAACCGTGACACCTTGACCGACACGGGATTGAATATCGGGTTCAGTGCGAATCGAGACCGAAGGTGTACCCAATTCAATAAAGCGCGGGGTTTCCTCTTTATCAACTCTTTGGCCGATATCTTCGCGGAGATTACCCAAACGCACCATCCGTAACTGCATCCCTTGGGGAGTTAGATAGCGCTCGTAGGGAACCGTATCTTCGCCAAAAGCTTCCGTATATTCAGCACTATCGATAATGGCATCGATTAAAGCATAGA
This sequence comes from Microcystis sp. LEGE 00066, assembly GCF_015207925.1. Lineage (NCBI taxonomy): Bacteria > Bacillati > Cyanobacteriota > Cyanophyceae > Chroococcales > Microcystaceae > Microcystis > Microcystis sp. LEGE 00066. Next base: position 34,574 of record NZ_JADEVX010000014.1, read on the forward strand.
AGCCTTTTTTCGAGCAGATATCGAAGTATTGATTCATTTCCTGACGACCGTAGGTGGGACGACCGAGCAGACGACGGTGAATATATTCGATCGCTTTCACCACATAGAGAGGGGTCCAGTAGATTTTCCGGAAAGTCTCGGATTTAGCTAGGGTTTTGATAAACTCGCGCAGAGTAATATCGCCATTTTCTAACTTAATCTCGGCCACGGATAAACGCTGACCTTCGTAGGGCATTCGACCGAAAACCTGACGATAAGCCGCTAAAATCACTCTTTGGGTGGAACTTTCGCCAAATTTAACGCTTACCCCATTGCTAGAACCGGGTAACTCGTTATTGAGACGAAAAACTTTCGGTCCCAAAGTACCGGGGAATTCACCTCGGGCGCCGGGGTTGCTATTTTGGTTATTAGTGGCAGGTCCGCGGTGGATGAGGATACGTTTGGTATCCTTACTGAAGGGAGCGGGACTAGAACTAGGTTCGCGGGTTTCTTTCGGGAAAATTGCCCCAAATTGGATTTCTAGGGGATCATTTCCAGAACCGTAAACGTGCTGATCCGGTAAGGGGCGATCGTATTTAGCAAAGGTGGTGATAAATTGGGGAACTTTGCGGAAAGGTGCGCTGTAGTTAAACAGGTCGATCTGCATCCCCCAGTTGCGACATTCCTGTGCTTCTGCACCCAAACCCCGGAGATAGGGAACGGTTTCTTCGCCGAAATAGTCGGAATACTCCTGAGAATCGACTAAAGCATCGATTAAGGCCGCTAAACCGCCGCTAGAGACGATCGAGAAGTATTTCTGCACTTCTTCCCGGGAGGAAGGACCGCGACCGAGGAAATGACGGAAAGCCAATTCTAGAGCGCGACTATTGATAAAAGGTTCAAAGAACTGTTTACGATAGAGAGGCGATTTACCGAGACGACGGACGAATTCTTTCATGGAGATGTCGCCGTTTTTCACCTTCGATTCTAGGTCAGAAATGGACTGACTATAGGCGCGGGTGATGTCCCGTTCAAAAATTTGTCTGTAGGCGGCCTTGATAATCGAAGATTTTTCCGACTCCGATAAACCGGTTTTCATGACAAACTTTTGCCGTTTTTCGGCACCATTGTAGTAGCTTTGGGGAAGACTTAAACCCTGTTGGTCACTACTGGGACGCTGACGCAGTTTATTAGAGGGGGTGGGGGCTTTTAATTCCCCTAGTAGGATATTGAAATAGTCACTGATTAAAGTGACCGCATCCTTGTCTCTTTGGAAATACTCGATCGAAGCGGCCCGCATTTCCTGTAGGGCCACGATGGTGGCATCAATAGAACAGGCATTTTCGAGAACTTCCCTTAAACCGCGGGTATTAACGATCAGGATACTGGTATCACCAGCCACGATCGCATAGGTAATGTAACGCAGGAACCAGGATAAATCCCGGAGGGACTTCTGCATATTGCTCGGACCGTAACGAGAGACGTTAATCGGTCGGAATCCGGGGGGAATCGGGCCGCTAGAGGCGAAAATCCCTTTTAAACCACCAAGGAAACCACCACCGCCACCAGACCCGCTTTCAGCGTAGGTAACGGTTCCTAATTTCATCCCTTCCTGGACGTTGATCATTTTACCCGCACCCACCAGGGCCAATTCTTCCACGGGGGGTTTTTCTAGGTAGGCCATGGGTGAACCACCGGTAAAAATCCGGTTAGCTGCCCGCGAGACAATCAGATCGGAGTTCCGGGTGAGCGTTTGGGCAATATCTAAACGCTTGCTCCCCGATTGGAAGTAGGCGATCAGTTCGTTGAGTTCGGGTTTATCGAGAAAGCGGTCTTGTTGTTCTGCTTGGGTAATGGCAGATACCGGGACGGTTTGATAGAGTTGGGGACGCGCTAAGGAGCTGCCACCGCTTGCCTTAAGACTCATTGGATTTTAACTATCTCCCTTGACGATGTGCTGAGTTCTCCAATCGTGGAGGCGATCGGTCTTAAAACCAGATGTTTAAACATTTAATCAGCATCTAGATTAAAACTTTTTGCGCTTCCTGAGATAGTTTATTAAGAATTATATAGATTTTTTTCGCTAAAGTTGCTGATTGGTCTATTCTGACACCCCACTGGTATGGGAGGCTAACCAGTCTAAATAGGTCTGAGAACCCGCCACAATCGGTAAAGCGATGATTTCTGGGACGGCATAGCTATGAAGTTCCTGTATCTTCGCCGATAACTGCTCAAACTGCTTTAAATCGGTTTTAATCACTAATTGCCATTCGCGCTCGTTTTCAATCTGTCCCTGCCAACGATAAATGGAACGAATCGGGTAAATACTGACACAAGCGGCCAGGCGCTCGTTAAGTAAGGCGATCGCTAGGTGTTCCGCTTCCGTTTCGCTGGCCGTTGTCACCAGCACCACTCCAAAACCGGTTAATTTTTCAGTCATAAGTAGTCGTGCAAAATAAATTTCCTAGTGAAGATAGGCACTCATGCAAAAGGCAACAGGCAACAGGCAATAGGAGGAATAGATAATCAGTCTTTAATAACCGGATTTAGTATGATAACTGGTAACTGATCCCTGATCACTGATAACTGAATTTAGGCGATCGCTTTTTCTAAAGCGGCCAGATCGGGAATACAGAGAGATTCCTGCTGTCGTTGAATCAGGCCTTTTTTCTCCAATTTCGTCAAGGAGCGGGTCACGGTTTCCCGGGCCAGTCCACTAATACCACTCAATTCCCGGTGAGGTAAATTAGGAATTATCGCACCCTGACCGCTTTTTTCTCCTTGACCTTCGGCTAAAAAGAGTAAAGTATCGGCGACTCTGGAGAGACTATCGGCCTCGCGCAAACGTAAACGCCGGTTAACTTGACGCAAACGCTTGGCCATTAACTGAGAAAGACGAATTCCCGCTAAAGGCTCCGATTTGAGCAGATTAACAAAATCTTGGGCGGGAATACTGCTAATTGTGGCCGTGGTTAAGGTGATAGCATCGGTGGAGCGGGTAGATTCTTCTAAAGCGGCCATTTCTCCGACTATTTCCCCTTTACCGAGGATATTTAAGGTGACTTCTTTGCCATCCATATTGTAAGTACGAATTTTCACCCAACCATCCAGAATAAAGTAAACTGACCCCCCCCAATCATTTTCTAATAAAATCGCCCGATTAGGGGGATGAGTGCGGGTGACAACATGAGAAGTAACTTTATCGATGGTTTCAGGGGGTAAACCGACCAATAAGGTGGCTGTATCCAATAATTTTTGAATCTCTGCCGATTTTTCGGCAGGATAGCGTTTTTCTTCCATAGTTTAATATTTAAGTTTTGTTTGTTTTAAGTGAGTGATTCTACAATAGACAGTTGTGGGTATTTTTATTTATCTAGTGACCGATAAACAGGATTTTTCCTCTCTACTGACCGAGATCGATCGGATTCTTGCCAAGGTGATTTCATCTCTAGTTAACCCGCAAGAAGTTACTTCCGAGACAATTATCGCCACTCGTCAACATTTAGAATCGGCCAAAGCGCTTCTTTTTCCTTTATTATCCCCCGATCGAACCCCTGAAGTTGTCCGTTGGTCCCTGGGAATGGAGGTACAACCACCAGGGGTGAAAATCGTCTTTTTTCGGGAAAGCCAAGGATTGATCGATTTTTATCCTCTTTCTTGGAGTCTAGCAACGGGAACGAGCGATCTCTTACCCTGCTCTCAGGTGGAAGAATATCTAATTAGCTGGCTATCTAATCGGGATTTTAGCCCCGATTCTTGGCTCTGGGAAGCCCTAGAGCGATTAGAAGCTATTATTATTACCGATGACGGGGAAACCCCCACGGATGACCTAAAAAAAGCCCTTCTCACAGCGCAACTAATACCCCCCGATCGCCTCTCTAGTCTGGAAACAGCGATCGCTACTGCTCTGGCCTATATTCCCACTAGCGACCAACCCCAACCCCAAACCCTACTTGTTGTCGAAGGTAAACGAGAGACTACCACTTTAGCGCTGCTGGAAGTCCCACCGCAAACTTGCTCTTTATCCCGTCCAGCAATTGCTCTAAGCCATTTTAACTACGGGGAAAACACCTATGAACAGGCCATACTCTCTCAGTTAATTTATCCTCTCTGGCGTTCTTTTTTGCCGCTTTCTCCCTCCGATCTCACCGATACTAATCCCTTAAAAAAATCTTTACTGGCAGCCGCTAGATTAACCAAATTAATCCTGCAAGAAGAAAGCGAATTTACCTCCTCTCTAGCCGGTCATACTTGGACGGTCAGTCGCACCGATTTAAATAAGAAGGTGATTGCACCATATCTAGATAATTTAAGACAGAAAGTTAATGATTTGTTAGAAAAACAGCAAAAAAGTCTTAAAGATATCGATAAAATAATTTTTAGCGGTAATTTTTTCTTGACTATTTGGCCCTATTTCTTAACAGAAATTCAGCAAGAATTTGCTGGCTGCCATCTAGAAGCCCCCAGTCAGGAAAGCTTCTCACCGACAATCTTGGGTTTGGGCCGTCTCTGTTTATTTTCGGCTCTTAGAGGGGAGAAGGTCAATAATGCTTAAAAAATCGACCTCAGCCTCATTTAAAAGTCAGAATTTAGGGGTGAATAGAATTTTTAGGGTAATTGGGTCGAATACTCAACAAAGGCGCTGGTGATTCGGTAGCAGTGATGGTGGTTTAATGCTTTGCCAGTTGGGTATTATAAGCTAAGACGCATTTTAACCGCCTATCCTTAGATTAGCAACAATCTCCCCCAATCCCTTTACTATTGCCCCTTGTCTCATCTCAACAAGCAGTTTAAATACACGGACAGCTTATTATTCATAGCAGATAACCAATCATGGCTCTTCTAGGTTCTGTGTGAGCATGGTATATAATAGTAAAACAGAACAGGAGGTGGGTTATGTGGATAAATTTTGATCAACTCCTCGATTTACCAAATGTAACAGTGGTCAATTATCAAAAAATTGCTCAGACAATTTTCCTAAAGCTTGCTCTTTTAAATGAAACAATTGAATGTCCGATGAAATACAATTGCAATTTGCTTTATCCAATGGTCGCGTGATTTTTACTCAAGATACTGATTTTTTAAGAATCAATCAACTAGCACGTTGCTTCAAGTCAGAAAAATTCCCCTCTATCCGTCCCAACCTAATCGAGACTATTGGTCACTGGCTAAATAACGCGATCGCCGAACCATAAAAAAATGCCTGCCAAAGATATTTTCCATGATTGTGTAAAACACGCCCTAATCAAAGATGGCTGGATAGTTACCGATGATCCCTTAAGTCTTAAAATTGGCAAAAAAGACTTGTTTATTGATCTAGCAGAGGAACTGTTAACACAAATTGATCCCCCCTAGTCCCCAAAAGAAGAATCTCCCCATGAGCAACCCTATTATCATTGAAACTGACTTAAAAGATATTCTCGCTAAACTTGACAATCGGTTAGAGCGAATCGAAACAAAACTAGAAGTATTACCGAAAATAGAGGACGAAGTTTCCCAACTCAAAGAAGATGTCAAAGACTTGAAAGAAAGGGCAACGGCTCAAATATGGGCTTTGATAGTCACTGTTATGGGTGCAACTGTTGCAGCAATTATCAAATTCGGTTTTCTGACTAAAACTTAAATCATCCCTAAAAACTAAGTTGGAACTAGACAAGTTCCAACCAGTAACAAAAAATTGACCTTGAAGATTAACGACGAATCGGTGCCATCGCACCGTCGGCAGCAGCACGAAAAGGTTCCACTGCCTCGCTATAATCGATCGGTAAAATAGCCACCACGTTATCGTGAGGACGGGGAATAATTACCCAGGTTTCTAAAGCTGCCCCCTCGGTTTTATTGACGGCTTCAATGCCGGCAGCCATAGCGGTTTTTACCTCCTGTACATCCCCACGAATATTGAGGGTAAAACGGGCGCTTCCTGCCCTTAAATAGCCAACAATCGTGATCCGTCCTGCTTTTACCATCGCATCGGCGGCCGCTAGAATACCGGGGAAACCTTTTGTCTCGATCGATCCCACCGCGGGTTGGGCTGTCATAAATTAACTCCTAATAACAAAAATCAGATAAGTTTAATTGATAGAATCCAATCTATTTTCCAGTCTTTAACTATAGTCTAGTTTGGGGCTAATCGCTAGGGAAATTAACTGCGAAAACGGTCCGACTTAGCCGTATGCTGCACTGGTAAAACCGCCAGTACATTTTCTGGAGGATTCGGTACGATGTAATGACTGACCACATTACCACCAAAAGCGGTCATCGCTGCCGCTAATCCGGCCTCTACTGCCGGTTTAACCTCGGAAATCGGACCGCGAATCGCCACCAAAAATTCGCCCCTTTCCGCTAGATCAAAATAAACTAGGGTGACTCGTCCCCCTTTAACCATGGCATCCGCCGCCGCTAAAACGGGGGGAAAACCCAACGTTTGAATGACTCCGACCGCCTCGGGCATTTTTTCTGATCTCCTGCGAAAGCAATTTTACATTATACCCCGATCCTGTCTTGATATTTTCTTCTAGAAATCCTCGACCGATCGAGCCTGTTTTTTCTCCAAATACTGTTGATGGGACTGATCGGCCAGATAATAATCTCCTGCGGGTTCGATCAAAGTAACGATATCCTGCTGAAACTTTGCCGATAGTTGTAGTTGACCCTTGGAAGCAGTGGCGATTAACTTTTGTTCCGGGGTGTGATAGAAAATAATCGATCGATATTGTTCTCCCCTGTCCGGTCCTTGGCGATTTAACTGAGTCGGATCATGGATTGACCAAAAAACGGCTAATAACGCCTCGTAGCTTATTTCTTGGGGATTATAGGCAATTTGTGCCACTTCCGCATGACCGGTAATTCGCGATAACACATCGAGATAACTAGAATTGGGAAAATGTCCTCCCATATAACCCACAGAAGTGGCTAAAACCCCCGATAAACGCCGAAATGCGTCCTCAGTTTTCCAAAAACAGCCGGCCCCAAAGGTAGCTTTTTCGCCGCTATTCATTTATCCTCACATCCTTGGCAAATTCTACCACTGCTTTTGTAATTGTTTCGCTTAAATTAGCATAAACTTTGGCAAAAGGGGGAGCTTTTTCGGTTAATCCTAGGATATCCGCCGTTACCAACACCTGACCATCACAATCTTCCCCCGCACCGATACCAATCGTCGGGATAGTCAATTTATCGGTAATAGTAGCGGCTAAATTGGCGGGAATATGTTCCAAAACCAGGGCAAATACTCCCGCTTTCTCCAAGGCTAAAGCTTCCTCGATTAATCTTTGTGCCTCCGATGGAGTTTTTCCCTGCTGACGGTATCCTAACCGATGCACCGACTGGGGAGTTAATCCGATATGACCCATAACAGGGATGCCTATCTCGGTTAAACGGCTAATAGTCTCGATCATAGCGGGATAACCTCCCTCTAATTTTACCCCTTGCACTCCCGCTTCCTTTAACATCCTTCCGGCGGAGTGAATTGCCTGACTGACACTTTCCTGATAGCTGAGAAAAGGCAAATCACAGACAACTAAAGCTTGTTTTACCCCGCGAGACACGGCCGCCGCGTGGTGAATCATCGCCTCTAGGGTGATCGGTAAAGTGGTAGGATAGCCCAAAGCGGTCATAGCTAAGGAATCACCTACCAAGATAATATCAATTCCTGCTCGATCGAGCAGTCGCGCGATCGGATAATCCCAAGCTGTGAGGGTGACAATCGCGCGTTTTTGCTGTTTCCACTCGATTAATTTGCTGGTGGTGACTGCCATTATTTATTCACTGCGGACAGCTTCAAGGATACGGGAAAAATAGAAACGAGTGCTAGTCATACTCGTCCGTTCAATTTTAAAGCCATTTTCGTTGAGAGCGGCGATAATAGTTTTTTCCTTGTGTTGATAAGCGCGAGTGGTTTTACTCGGACCGGGGAAAAATTGACCAATTTTCTTGAGAATGGTTAATAAACAGGTTTTAGGGGCAAAACTGAGGATTAAACGGGATTGAGCTAGGGATCCCAGGTGTTTAATCATGCCCAATGCTTCTTCTGTGGGATAGTGAATGAGAACATCAAGACAGATGACCGTGTGATATTGGCCGGTTAATGCTTCTAAATCTTGAACGGCAAAGGTGAGTTTACCAGTATCTGCTAACTCTTTGGCTGCTCTTTCCTTGGCTTCTGTCACCATTTTCTCGGAAATATCACTGGCGAAAATAGTTGCGCCCGCTTTAGCGAGGGGAATACTGAGACTACCGACTCCACAACCAGCATCACAGATCGAGAGATTGGGTAAATTGTCATCATTTTCTAACCAACCGATAACGGTATCGATCGTCTGTTGATGACCGATGCGAATATCTTTTTGTACTTTGTTAACTTCGCCATCCCCATAAATCCGGCGCCAGCGATCGAATCCTGTGGCGTTAAAATAGTCCTTGACTATGGCTTTATCGTCTAATGTGTTGGTCATAACGAAATCTAAACGAGCGGAGATGGTTATTAGTTTATCGTACCGTGAAAGCTCTCAACCGTTGCCGCTGATAGCTGACTCCTGACTGCTCAGGAGAGGACCGTCCGCGATTGCAACTCTGTGGAAAAGCTTAATTTGTTTTCCGCTTCACCGTTAGTTAACCTAAAGTGAATATCATGTAATCGTCCCAAGATCGATTAGTAAGGGTTCCATGTCAATTATTACCCATAGAACTAAGATCGTAGCCACGATCGGCCCTGCCAGTAATTCGCCGGAAGTCCTCAAGGAAATGATCGGTGCGGGGATGAATGTAGCGCGGCTAAACTTTTCCCACGGTAGCTACGAGGATCATGCGAGAGTTGTTAGCCTTTTACGGCAAATTTCTCAAGAATTAGACAATCCTATCACTCTCTTGCAAGATTTACAAGGGCCAAAAATTCGCGTTGGTAATCTCCCCAACGGTTCGATTACCATCAACGACGGCGATTATCTCACCCTTGTACCCATGGATGAGTATCGGGGAGAAGCGAACACCGTTTCGATCGATTATCCCTATCTGGCCGAGGAAGCAGAGCTAGGTGAGCAAATTCTCCTTGATGATGGCTTATTAGAGCTAAAAATCGTTGAAATTAACGGAAAAGACCTAAAATGTCAAGTGTTGGAGGGAGGAATTCTCAAAAGTCGCAAGGGAGTTAATCTACCCCGTCTCAATTTGCGCTTACCTTCCATGACCGAAAAAGACAAACAAGACCTAGAATTTGGTCTTTCTCAGGGGGTTGATTGGGTTTCCCTTAGTTTTGTTCGTAAAGGAGAAGATATCAAGGCAATTAAGGCATTTTTAGCCGAGAGAAATCATGCGGATATGCCAGTAATGGCTAAAATTGAAAAACCGCAAGCGATCGAAAATTTGGAGTCAATTATCGAGGAATGTGACGGAATTATGGTGGCCCGGGGCGATTTGGGGGTAGAATTAAGTCCCGAAAAAGTCCCCATGTTGCAAAAACGCATTATCAAACTCTGCAACATGAAAACTATTCCCGTCATCACTGCCACCCAAATGTTAGAAAGCATGATTCACAATCCCCGACCGACTCGGGCCGAGGCTAGTGATGTGGCTAATGCAATTATCGATGGAACCGACGCGGTGATGTTATCGGGGGAATCAGCAGTGGGAGATTTTCCCGTCAAAGCGGTGGCTATGTTGGCCAAAATCGCCCATGATGTGGAAGCGGATGTGAAGTTTGATAATGTTCCCCCCAATCAGTCCGATGAAACTCACGCTCTCAGTGAGGCTTTAGTGGCGATCGATCAAACCCTTAATCTCCGTTATATTGTCACTTTTACCACCTCTGGCTACACTTCGCTACTGGCTTCTAAGGAACGTCCCTCGGTTCCTGTGATTGCCATGACTCCCAACAAACGAGTCTATCACCGTCTCAATCTAGTCTGGGGTGTGATCCCGATTCTTCTTGATCATCAGGTGTCCGTCTTTGAGGATGTGTTAAAGCAAACGGAATCAATTCTGCTTCAGAAAAATCTAGCCCAATCGGGCGATAAAATCCTGATTATGGCGGGAATTCCCATGCAGAAAACTAAAGGCACTAATTTCCTCAAAATTCACAGGATTCCCTAAGTTCTAGGAGTCGGGAGTCAGGAGACAGAAGACAGGAGACAGGAGATTATTTCTATTTATTCTCCCCACACCCCACACCCCACACC